>NZ_CP032099.1:1800000-1969846 GCF_003544835.1 Aliarcobacter skirrowii CCUG 10374
TACTCACTTGATAGTTTTGAAACACTAATTGCTAAAGAGATAAAAAATGTAATTGGAAGAGTATAAAACAGAATTTGAGGTAATGAATAGCTAAAAAGTGTTAAAAGCTCATAAAAATTCATTGTAATAACTGATGTTAATGATGCAATTCTTACCAAAAAAACTACGCTTGTAATAAAAAATAGTCCCAAAAATATAGGAAAAAATGTAATACTTAATTGTGAATGTAAATAGTTATTTAATCTCAAAACAATCCCTTGAAAAATATTGATAAATTTAAAAAATACTCAAGTAAAAATGCTACTGCAAGAGGTGGAATAAATGGTATTTCACCATCTTTAAACCTTTTTACTCTATAAATATATAAAACTATTGCTAAAAGTGCAGATAAAAAAACTAAAAAAACAACCTCTTCTAAACCAACTATTATTGCAAAAGATGCAATAAGTGGTATATCTCCCTCACCTAAAGCTGTTTTTGTTTTTAAACTCTCATCTTTTAAAAATCTTGATTTAATATTTTGTATATAAAAAGTAACGACAAAATTTAATAAAACAAATGCTCCAGAGATAAAAAATGCATTTTTTAAAGAGTCGATAAAACTATACTCACTTATAAAAAATGATAAAAATAGAGCAACTAATAAAAGGTAATCAGGAACTGCTTTATACTTAAAATCATAAATTACTAAAACCAAAAGATTTAGAAAAAATAGTGCTATTAAAACTGTTTGCATATTTTATAAACCTCCAAATCTTCTTTGTCTTTTATTAAACTCAATAATAATATCTTCAAGCTCATCAACACTAAAATCAGGCCAAAGTGTGTTTGTAAAAAACATCTCAGAATAAGCATTTTGCCATAATAAATAGTTTGAAAGTCTAATCTCTCCACTTGTTCGTATAAGCAAATCAACATCTCCAAATCCTGCTGTATCAAGACAAGATTCAAAGTTTTTTTCATTTATTTCAAGATTTTTCTCATTTAATTTTTTTATAGCTCTAATTATCTCATCTTTTGAACCATAATTTAAAGCTAATACTTGAGTAAGTCCAGAGTTTTTTGATGTTTTTTCTTCAATATCTTTTATACTTTTTTGTAAACTCTTTGAAAATCTACTTAAATCTCCTATTGCTTTAAATCTTATATTGTTTTTCATCAAAGTTTCATACTCATTTTTTAAAAACTTTTCCAAAAGCTTCATTAAATACTCAACTTCAAGTTTTGGTCTATTCCAATTCTCTGTTGAAAACGCATATAAAGTAAGGTATTTAACACCTATTTTTGCACAATACTCTGTAATCTCTCTTACAGTTTTTGCTCCAGCTTCATGACCAGCTGTTCTTTTAAGACCTCTTTGTTTTGCCCATCTTCCATTTCCATCCATAATTATTGCAAGATGAGATGGGGGATTTGAACTACTCATTTGTAAACTCTTTTTCAAATCTATTTAAAATTTCTAAAGAGATATTTAGTTTATTTCCATAAAAATCAAAACTTTTATCTTTTAATAAAAGCTCTATTTTATTTGTATCACTTCCAAAAACATTAGACTCATCTAAAATATTTAGGCAAACTGCATCAAGATTTTTATTTTTTAGCATATTTTGTGCATTTGATTTTGCCTCTTTTTTATCCATCTCTGCTTTAAAACCAATAGAAAAAATATCTTTTTTATCTAAATTTGCCAATATATCAATATTTTTACTAAGCTCTAAACTCCAAGTTTCTCCAAGTTTCTCTTTTTTTAATTTCCCATCAAATTTTTCTTTTGGAATATAATCACTAACTGCTGCTACCATAAATAAAAAACTCTTTTTATCTAATTTTTTATCTAAAGCTAATTTCAAATTTTCAAACATCTCTTGCGAACTATATGAAACTCTCAAATCTATCTCATAAGGTATATTTTCAAAACCTCTACTTGAGACTAAAGTGACATCTGCACCCAAATAATAAAGCGCTGTTGCTAAATTTGATGCCATTTTCCCACTTGAAAAATTTGAGATATATCTTACATCATCAATTTTTTCTAAAGTTCCACCACCACTTAAAACAGCTCTTCTATTTTCCCAATATGAAGTTTTTAAAAGTTCTTTGCAAGTTTTATGAAAAATATCTATTGGCTCAAGCATTGCACCATTTCCAACATCTTTACAAGCTAACTCTTTTGTTTGAGTTTGTAAAACTTCAAATCCTAAATTTTTTAAGTTATTAATACTTTGAATAGTAATAGGATTTTCAATCATATTTGTGTTTGCAGCAGGTGCAATAATAATTTTCTTTTTACAAGCAAGCACTGTTTGAAGTAACAAATTATCAGCAATACCACAAGATATCTTATTTATAGTATTTGCAGTTGCTGGAGCAATTAGTAAAATATCAGCCCATTTTGTTATATCTATGTGATTATAGTTTTGGCTTTTATCCCAGCTTTCACTACTCTCATCTAAAACTCTGTTTTGTGAAATTGCTTCAAATGTTATTGGATTTATAAACTTTTTTGCACCATCGCTTAAAATTACTTTTACATTTGCACCAGCTTTTATAAAAAGTCTTATTAACTCTAAACTTTTATATATTGCAATTGAGCCAGTTACTGCTAAAAGTATATTTTTATCTTTTAAAATCACGATTTCTTCTTAGATGAAAAATGTTTATAAAAATAACCATCAATAGTTTTTGCTTTTGCTCGTGTCAAATACAATTCACCTTTTTTTACATTTCCAGTAACTGTTGAACCAGCTGCTATTAATACATCATCTTCAATATTTACAGGTGCAACAAATTGTGTATCACTTCCAACAAAAACATTTTTTCCAATAGTTGTTTGATGTTTATTTACCCCATCATAATTACAAGTTATTGTTCCACAACCAATATTTGTGCCTTCATCTATAAGACAATCTCCAAGATATGATAGATGACCTGCTTTTACACCATTTAATTTAGCTTTTTTTGTCTCTACAAAATTTCCAATATGTGTTTTATTCAGTTCACTATCTGGTCGTATTCGTGCCATTGGTCCAACATCACTATCTTTTACAATTGAGTCTTCAACTACACTATTTGTTTTTATATGTGAGTTTATAATTTTTGAGTTTCCAAGCAGACTTACACCATTTTCAATAATACTTTCACCTTCAATAGTAACTCCCTCTTCTATATAAATAGTATCAGGCAATCGAAGAATTACTCCAGCTTTTAAAAACTCTTTTTTAATTCTATTTTGATGAATTACTTCAGCATCGGAGAGTTCTACTTTTGAATTTACACCTTTAAAATTTTCTTCATTTACAATCAAAGGTTTTAACACTTTTCCTTGATTGATTGCAATTTCAACTAAATCTGTTATGTAGTACTCTTTTTGTGCATTATTGTTATTTAGTTTTGGTAAATTTTCAAGTAAAAACTTTGTTTCAAACTGATAAATTCCAGCATTTGCTGTTGTGATTTTTAGCTCTTCAATAGTTGCATCTTTTTGCTCAACTATTTTTTTGACATCTCCATTTTCAATTATTACTCTTCCATAACCATCTGCACTATCTAATTCTAAAACAGACATTACAATTGTTGCATTTGGAATATCAAATTTTTCTAACTCACTTGCTTGAATAAGTGGCATATCACCATTTAAAACTAAAGTTTTTTCATATTTTGGAACGATTCCCATAACTGCCCCTCCAGTTCCAGGGTAGTTTTTATGGTCTTGAATTACAAAATTTATATTTGAAAAATATTTTTCAATTTCAGTTTTAACTTTTTCAAACTGATGATATAAAACAACCGTTATATCATCACTCAATTTTAAAGCCTCTTTTATAGAGTAGTAAAGCATTGGTTTTCCAGAAATTTTATGTAAAACTTTTGGTGTATCTGATTTCATTCTAGTACCTTGCCCAGCTGCAAGTATTATTATTGATCTATTCAAATTTATTCCTTTTTATAAAGCTTCGTTTATCTCTTTTCTAAAATTCATTACAAGCTCACTTAATGCATTTCGCATATTATCATCACTTACATTTGTAGCTTCTAGATATCTATCTAAAACTCTCTCTTTGCTTTTAAAAAATTGTGCAATTTTTTTATTCTTTTGATGTTTATTATAAAGTAAAGCACCAGATGAAATAAGAGTAATTACAAGTCTAATATGACCTAAAATTGCAGCATAATTTAAAATATTAAATCCACTATTATCAGTTTCATTTAAATTAGCCCCTGCTGAAATTAGCCATCTTGCAATCTCATAATTCCCTTTCCATTGAGTGTGATGAAGAGCAGTTCTTCCGTGATTATCTTTTATATCAAGATTTGCTTTTTTTATCATAAGTTTTTCAACAACCTGAAGATTATCAGCAATTACAGCTTTATGAATTACAGTTCTTCCATCTTTATCTTGAATATCAAGACTTACTTTATATTTTAAAAATAGTTGAAGATTTTTTAAAAACTCTGCTTGCTCTTTTGGATTAAGAAGCTTTAATCCCTCTTCTACCATATACGCTATTGGTGTAATTCCATTCTCATCAACACAATTTACATCTACTCCATACTCTACAAGAGTATTAATAATAGGTTCACAACTATATTTTACTAACTCATATAAAATATTTCGTCCATTGGCTTTTTTTAGATTTACATTAACTCCTTGAGCCAATATTTTTTTAATATAAAAATCAAAATCGCCATTCTCTTGAACATACTTTTCAAGCTGTTTTTCAGGAGTTTTTTGCCCAGTTGAAGCTAGATACAACTCAATTAAATTTTCTAAAATAGATTTCCCATAATTATCTACTTGATTTACATTTGCACCATTTACTAAAAGAAAATCAACAACTCTTCTACTTGAAAAACCTTTTAAAATCTCTTGATGTAAAATACTTCTTCCATCTTCATCTAAGACTTCAATATCAGCTTTATTTCTTATTAAAATCTCTGCAAAAGCAAAATTTTTCTTCTCTAACTCTTTTTGTAAAGTTGTTTTACCATCTTTTCCAATAGAGTTTACACTTGAAGAAAAACCTAAAACCTGCTCTGCTAAAGAGATATAGTTATCATTTTGATTGATTGCTAAATATTTTTTATCTGTAATATCTTTATCATGTTTTTGTAAAGTTGTAATATAAAAAATCTCATCAACAATAGACATTCCTCTATTATCAACAACACCTAAATCAATTCTTCTATCAATTAAATGATTTAGTAAAATTTTATTTCTATGACCTAAAAGAACAGCATTATAAAGTACATTTTGTCCATTTTTATCAATAGCATTTATATTAATACCTTTTGCCATTAAAACCAAAGATATTCGCAAATTTTCTTGCAAAACAGAATAAAAAAGTGCATTTTGACCATTATTATCAACTACATTTATATCTTTTATCTTTTTTACAACATCTTCAACAAGTTCCAGATTTTTACTTAAAACTGCATCAAATAGAACTGTTTTTCCACTATTATCAACCGAATCAAAATCTGGATTAAAATCTTGCAAAAAAGAGTATGCTTTTAGATTTGCAACTCTTACAAGTTCTTGTAAAACAGTTCTTCCTTTACTATTTTTACTATTTATATCATAACCATTTTGTAATAAAAATTTTGCTGCTTCAAAATCATATTTTTCACAAGCATTACTTAGTACTGTTGCCCCTGTGTTATCCTCTTTGTACAAATCTACCCCTAGTTTTATTAAAAGTTTAATTGAATTGAATTTTTTCTTAAAAGCAAGTTGAAAAAGTATAGTTTTACCTCTATCATCAATAGCATTTATATCTACACCTTTATTTATATAACTTTTTACTTTGTTTTCATTTACACTATCTGACAATAGTTCTTTAAGTAAAGATTCACTATCTGCTTTGAAGTAGCTTAACACTATAAAATTCCTTATTCAAATCCATTTTTATATAAGCTTATATTTTAACCTAATTTCGATTAAAACTTTTTCTATATCTTTTTTTATCACTAAATTCTCTTTTATCCTCTTGCTTTTTTGTGCTAGCTCTATTTTTAATATTTCTATTTTTAAAAGGTGGTTTTTCAACATCTCTATCATCTATTAAAACACCTTTTAAAGATTTTTCAATAAATGCATTAAATGAGTTTCTTAAAATATAGGCTTTTTCATGATCTGGAAAAATTTCTGGCAACTTATACGAAAGCCAAAGATATAAAGATATTTTTTTTACCTCATCTTCAACCAAAAGCAAATCTTTTTGTGTAATTGCCTTTTTTGGCAAGGTAATTGATGGTTTATAGTGATTTGGTCGTTTTTTTATAACACTTGCAATATATGAATTAAATGCTTGAACTATAATAGTTGATTTTGTAGTAATTGGAGCTTGAGCTAAAAGATATTTCTCTTCTAAACTCAAACCATCTTTGCTATCAACAATTCTTGAAGTTTCAAGCATACTAGATAGATTTGCAGCTTCAAAAGGACCAGCAAATTTCATATTTAAAGCAAAAAAGTTTAAAACTTTTGCTAAGGATTTTGTCTTTAAATGCATAGATAAATTTTCTAGCTGAGAGTTGTTTATCTTTACTTTAAATGGTGGTTTTATAGTTTTTATTGGTGCTTCAAACTCATCTTTGATATACTCTAAAACATCTCTTCGTGTAGCTCCTAAATATCCTGCTTCAAAAAGTCCAAATCTTCCAGCGCGACCTGCTATTTGAACTATCTCATTTACACTTATTTTTCTTTTTGAAATACCATCAAATTTTGTATCAGTTGTAAAAAGTATTGTTTTAATTGGAAGATTTAACCCCATACTTATAGCATCTGTTGCAATTAAAATCTGAGTTTGCCCATCTCTAAATCTTCTGGCCTCATCACGGCGTACTTCAGGTGATAAATTTCCATAAATTACAGATACGGAATATTTTTTTTGCAGTTTTTGTTTTAGTTTTAAAACCTCGGCTCTTGAAAATGCTATTAAAGCAGTTCCATTTTCAAGTTTATCAAGTGGTGTCCATTTTGGTAAAACTCTTAATTCATTTTTTCTTTTATGTCTTATGATATTTAAATCTTCACCCAAATATGAGGCTATTTTTTTAACAGCATCAAGCGCATTTACACTTCCTGTCATAATAACTTTTTTTGCAGGAACTCCAATAATAGCATTTACCCAAGCCCAACCTCTATCAATATCTTCAAGCATTTGAACTTCATCAATAATGGCAACATCAACTTCAAGGTCAAAATCTATCATCTCAATTGTTGAGCAAATATGAGCTGCTTCTTCATTTAAAATCTGCTCTTCACCTGTGATTAATGAAGCATCAATATTTGACTCTTTTAAATCTTCATACCCTTCAAGTGCCAAAAGCCTCAAAGGTGCAAGATATAATCCACTATTTGCCTCTTTTAATTTTTTCATAGCATTATATGTTTTTCCACTATTTGTTGGTCCTACATAAAACTCTAATTCTCTTTTTATAGTTCTTGCTAGTGGATAAAGTGATTTTAAATCACAATTTAATAAATCTTTTAGTTGTTCTTGCCAGTTATTTTCCATATCTCTTCTTTTTTAAAATTCTTAAATTATATCTACTTTTACCAATATTTTCTTATAATATTCCTTTTAAACAAAAGGATAAAACTTTATGACTTGTAAATATTTTGGGCTTTGTGCCTCTTGTACACTCTATAATAAAACTTATGAAGAGCAACTAAACTATAAAATAGCTAGAGAAAAAGATAGATTTTCATCTTTGATTGATTTTTCAAAAATAGCTTTAGATATTATAAAAAGCAAAGATTCAAACTTTAGAAATAGAGCAGAATTTAGAGTTTGGTGGGAAAAAGATGAAAATGAGCAAAAAGATATTTTAACTTACGCTATGAATGATTTTAATAAAGAGATTCTTAAAATTGACTCATGTGAGATTGTAAGCGAAGATATAAAAAATCTTATGCCAAAACTCTTAACTGAGCTTGAAAAATCTATGATTTTATCTTTTAGGCTTTTTGCTATTGAGTTTTTAGTTAGTTCAACTTCTGATATGCTTGTAACTTTGATTTATCACAAAAAACTTGAAGATGAGTGGATAAATCTTGCACGTGAAATTGAGCAAAAATTAAATATAAAAATAATTGGAAGAAGCAGAAAACAAAAAATAGTTTTAAGTAGCGATTTTATAAATGAGAGTTTAAATATAAATGGTCAAGAGTTCAAATTTGCCTATGAAGAGAATGGTTTTACTCAACCAAATACTTCTGTAAATATAAAAATGATTGAGTGGGTTTTAAACAATACAAAAGATTCAAATAAAGATTTATGTGAGCTTTATTGTGGTGGTGGAAATTTTACAATTCCACTATCTAAAAAATTCAGTAAAGTATTAGCAACAGAGATTTCAAAAACATCTATAAAATCAGCTTTAAGAAATTGTGCTTTAAATAATATTGAAAATATAAATTTTATAAGAATGAGCTCTGAAGAGTTCGTTGAGGCTTTAAATGAAGTTCGAGCTTTTAATAGATTAAAAAATATAGATTTAAAATCTTATGATTTTGATACTATTTTTATGGATCCACCAAGAAGTGGACTTGATGATACCACAAGAGCTTTAGCAAAAAACTTTACTAATATAATATATATCTCTTGCAACCCACAAACTCTTCACAGAGACTTAGAAGAGCTTTTAAAAACTCACAAAGTATTAAGATTTGCCCTATTTGACCAGTTTGCATATAGTGAACATATTGAGTCTGGAGTTATTTTAAAAAAATTAAAATAGCATTTACAGATTTAATCTAATTTTAAGAAAAGTTATATAATAATTCTTTTATCAATTTAGGGTTGGATTCAATCCGAAGAGTTTAAAAGCTCTATGCTTGAACCTTTTTTATAAAAAGAGACAAGAAGGTTTTAGGTTGTAATATTTTAAAAAATATTGCAAATTGTTTAAAAATCTAAAAGGATTTATTATGAGAATTAATACAAACGTATCTTCACTTACAGCTCAAGAAGCTTCAACAAACACAAATAAATATATTTCTAACTCTTTAGAAAAACTTTCTTCTGGTTTAAAAATAAATAAAGCTTCTGATGATGCTTCTGGTCTTGCTATTGCTGATAAATTAAGAACTCAAGTTACATCTATTAATCAAGGTGTTGCAAATGGTAATTCTGCTGTTGCTTTACTTCAAATTGCTGATAAATCTATGGCTGAGCAATCAACTATTCTTGATACTATTAAAGCAAAACTAATTCAAGCAAATACTGATACAACTTCAACTGCTGGTAGAGTTGCTATTGCGAAAGACGTTACAAAACTTCTTGACCAATTAAATAATATTGCAAAACAAACTAACTATAATGGTACAGCTTTATTACAAGCAGCACCTGATTCAAGTACTGCTGGTATTGCAAAATCTGAAGGATTAAAATTCCAAATTGGTGAAAGTACTTCTGATATTATTGAAACTAAAACTATCCAAGCTAACGTTACAGGACTAGAGCTTACTACTCTTAAAACTGCTGCTTCTACTGGAGCAAATGCTACTCTTGGTGCTGATGGTAAATATACTGGTACAGTATTTACAAAAGCGAATGCAAGTGCTGGTCAAGCTGCAATAGATAAAGCTATTACTCAATTAAATGGATATAGAGGAGATATAGGTTCTACTCAAAACCAAGTTGAATCAGCTATTAGAAACTTGATGACTCAATCAACAAATATTAAAGCAGCCGAGTCTGTAATTAGAGACGTTGATTATGCACAAGAGTCTGCAAACTTTAATAAGTTGAATATCATTTCTCAAGCTGGATCTTATGCAATAAGTCAAGCTAATGCTACTCAACAAAATGTTCTAAGACTACTTCAATAGTTAATTAGTCTTAAGTTCTCTTTTATTAAAAAGTGGGGATTTTTCTCCACTTTTTTCAATTTTAATTTTAATTTAAACTAATTTTATGAATTAGTTTGCAATAATTGTGTCATTAAGTTTTATTTACACCAAAATAAACCAAAACTAAGGACATATTTATGAAAATTAATACGAATGTTTCATCTTTAACAGCTCAAGAAGCAGCAACAAATACTAATAATAGTATTAAAAACTCTTTAGAGAAACTTTCTACTGGATTAAAAATCAATAAAGCTAGTGATGATGCTTCTGGTCTTGCTATTGCTGATAAATTAAGAACTCAGGTTACTTCTATAAATCAAGGTATCGCAAACGGTAACTCTGCTGTTGCTTTACTTCAAATTGCTGATAAATCTATGGCTGAGCAATCAACTATTCTTGATACTATTAAAGCAAAACTAATTCAAGCAAATACTTCAACTACATCAACTGCTGGTAGAGTTGCTATTGCAAAAGATGTTAACAAACTATTAGATCAGTTAAATAACATTGCAAACCAAACTAACTATAATGGAACTGCTCTTTTACAAGCTGGTATGGGAACAGCAGCAGCTTCAAAAAATGCAACTGAAGGTTTAAGTTTCCAAATTGGAGAGAGTACAAGCGATATGATTAGTACAAATACTATTCAATCAAATATTACTGGATTGAGTCTTGATACTCTAAAATCTAATGTATCTGCAGGTGCACTATACAATGCAACTCCTGGTTTCACACAAGTTGCTGGTGCTGTTGCATTTACAAGAGAAATGGCATCTGGTGGACAAAGATTAATTGATAATGCTATTACTCAATTAAATGGATATAGAGGAGATATAGGTTCTACTCAAAACCAAGTTGAATCAGCTATTAGAAACTTAATGACTCAAGCAACAAATATTAAAAATGCAGAATCTGTTTTAAGAGATGTTGATTATGCACAAGAGTCTGCAAACTTTAATAAGCTAAATATCATTTCTCAAGCTGGTTCATACGCTATTAGTCAATCTAACGCTGTTTCACAAAACGTTCTTAGACTACTTCAGTAGTCTAAGATTAGTAAAATTTAATGTGTAGTTTATATTTCATATACTATTAGTTTATTTTTTAAAAAGATTTGAAACTTTTTTTGTTTCAAGTCTTTATTAATCTTTCTATACATAAAATATAGTCATTTATTAGATTCTCAATTTGTGAAGAGAAGATACTTTTTATTTTATTAACCTTTTTATACTCTTGATTTATCTTTATATCATTAAAATGGTAGTTTAAATAAGGTACTACAATTTCATAATAATTTAGAAGAACTTTGTATAGAGGTAAAATCTTTTGTTTTTCAATATTTTGAATAAGAGATATTAACTCTGTATTTAACTCATCATAATTAGAAAAATCTTTCTCTTTTATAAGGTTTAAGTGATTAATTGTAATATTATTTATAAATTCAATATTCTTACTTTGTTCTTCTTTTTCTAAATTATTTAAAAAGATTTGAGAAAAATTATTTAAAATATTTTTAAAATTTAGTGATTTTTTATCTATATTTTTTAAATTATTTATCTCAATTTCATCTATGTTTAAAGGAATTGTACCTTCAAAAAAAGCTCCATTTTGAGATAAATTATAAATGCTTACATCTTTTTCTTTTTTTACTATTTTTTTCTCAACTTCTTTGATAGAACCATAGTAAAACTCAATAGTTTTAACTTCTTTTTTCATATTTCCTTTAACTTTAACAATACTTTTATCACTTAATTTTTCATCAACTCTTTCTTTATTAATATCTATTTTTGAAACTCCAGATGCTGCTTCACTTGAGTGTGTTTCACCTGTTTTTTGGTTTAAAGCTAAGTCAAGTCCAACTAAATATATATTTTTTGCATTTAATTGCAAAATTATATCTATAGTAAGCTCGCCAATACTAAAACCATCAAAACAGTAATTATCTGTAAAAAATGCTTCATAAGTTTCAAAAATAAAAAGATTTTTATCTTTTAAAGCCTCCAAAGTTTTAGATGTTGTAAAAGATGATGCCAAAAAAGATGTATTTGAATCTATTTTTTCCATAATCTCATCTGGAAACTGTCTTCTTTTTAACCATTTTTGTTCATCAACAGTAGTTACCAAATCTACTTTAACTCCTGCATATAAAAGCTTTTTATAAACTGATCCTATAGTTACTATAAAGAATTTATCTTGATTTTGTTTTATCCACTCTAAATTATCATCTAAAGATGGTCCAGCTGCAATATATAAGATTGGAATATCTTTTAAACTTTCTAAATTTTCTTTAATTTTATTAAAAAGTACAAATTTATATCCATCTTCTATGGCTTTTGTAGTTTTATTTACATAAGTATATAAATATCTTGTAAAATCATAACTTGATGCCTTTCTTAAAAATGTATGTGAAAGTAATAAATCATAAAATTTTTTTGAATTTGATCCTAAAGTTGAAAACTTTAAAAGATAGTTTTCTAGATGTCCCACATTTAGAAATTTATCAATCTTGCTCTCAATTTGTTTTGTCTCTTCCATAATTGAAAAAATAACACCGCTATTTTTTGCAAGAATTGTATAATCTACTGTAAACAAGGATAACCTAAAGATCTCCAAACTCTCTTCAAGAACTAAATATATTTCAGCATCAATTTTTTGTGCAATTTTTGGTATATGTCTTCCTAAAAAAACACCCAAAAAAGCAAATTTACTAATGCTTTTGTATCTTTTATTTTGATATGTATCTAAATAATCATTTAAAGCACTAGAATACTCTTTCATCATATTTTGAATTAAAGAACTATATTCACCTTTAAATTGATAATTTATATCAATCGTAGGAGAGTCTTTATATTTAAAATAACCCTCTGCATTGAATATAGCCTTTTTACCATCTACTTGTAGCTCTCTAACTAAGGAATCATTTGTTTTTTTTGGGTTTTTACCATACAAATAACTATTTGTGACCTTATCAAAAGCATCAAAATCTCCATTCTCCATAACAAATTCCAACTCGTATCTCTCTTGATATTCACCTGTTTCTATCATTCTTGATAGATTTTCAACTCTTTGATATAGTTCATTGTCATACTCATTTAAAAATACCATATTTGCTAAAAAAGTTGTTGTAAGTGCATTTTGTAGTTGGATTTGAGCTTGCGTCATATTTTACCTTTTAGAATTTGAATTATTTAATAAGTTTATATATTTTTTATAAAAGCCATATTATAGCTTATAAATATAAATTAAATTTTATATACAATATATACAAATATTGCTAAAATCTTGCACAAAAATTTGAAAGAAAAAAATGGATAAACAAAAACAACTAGAAGAGTTACAAAAAACTTTAAGCCAAATATATCTTAAAAATATAGAATTTTTCAAAAAAAATCATTTAAATATTTATGAAAAAATAGTTTTTTTCGAGAAACAAAATATCCAAAATTACTCTTTAGAGTTTATAAATGATGAATTTAAACTATTAGATTTAAAAACAAAACAAAATTTATATAAAAAAGAGCCTTTTAGTGACTCTTTAAATAGAGTAAATAACTTTTCACTTTCAAATGCTTTTACTCTTATAAAAATGGAGCAATTGATCAAAAAAAATCATTATGAAGGTGAGATAAATAGTTATATATATTTAAATGAATATATAAAAAAGTTTGAAAATATTGAGATAAAAATCAATAAATTTATATTTATAGGGACTTTACTTGGAGTTCATTTAAATGATTTTCACAATAGTTTAAATGCTAAAAGTTATTTAATAATTGAGCCAAATATTGAAATTTTTAGATTATCTTTGTTTTTGTGTGACTATGAATCTTTAAGTAAAAATTCAAAACTATTTTTTGCTATAAGTGAAGATAGTTTTAATTTAGAAAATATCACCAAAAAGTTTTTAGAAGATAGATATGAATTAAATCATCTAATTCATTTTGAATTATCAAATCAAAACAACTCATATTTAATAGAAGAGTTACAAAATATTTTTATTCATAGT
The DNA here is from genome assembly GCF_003544835.1 of Aliarcobacter skirrowii CCUG 10374. Classification (NCBI taxonomy): domain Bacteria; kingdom Pseudomonadati; phylum Campylobacterota; class Epsilonproteobacteria; order Campylobacterales; family Arcobacteraceae; genus Aliarcobacter; species Aliarcobacter skirrowii. Next base: position 1,813,869 of record NZ_CP032099.1, read on the forward strand.
TCTCAAATGCGTTATCCTTTTAGTGATTTTATAATAAGTCTCAAAAGAGGATATAACTACTTTTTTGAAGAGAAAAAAAGTATTATAAATCTATCACAAAATCAAAACTTATTTAAAAATAAAAAAATTCTTTTTTTAGGAGCTGGAGTATCTTTGGCAAAAAATCTAGAGTGGATTTATCTAAATCAAGATAAATTTATAATAGTAGCTTCAAGTGCTGTTTTAAAACACCTTAGAATTTTGGAGATCATTCCAGATATTATTTTAGCTATTGATGGTCAAAAAGAAACAATGCTTGAGCAGTTTAATACAGATTCTAAAATGTATAAAGACTCTATAATTTTAGCTTCAATCAAACTTGATTGCGAACTATTTTTAAAACTAAAAGATACAAAAATCTTTTTTATGCAAAATGCTTTGGAGCTATTTTCAAACTATGGTTTTTTAAGTGGTGTTACTGTTGGAGATATTGGTATTGATATAATTGCAAAACTTGGAGCTAAAGAGATTTATCTTTTAGGAGTTGATGCAAGTGTTGATAGTAAAAATGGCAAAACTCATGTAGGAACTCATAAATCAAGTAGAAAATTAAATCTAAATGCAAAAAATAGTGGAGATTTTAGAACTGATATAATCTATGTAAAAGGAAATTTTGAAGAGAAAGTGCCTACTTTTAGAGAGTATTTAGAGATGATAGAGAGTGCTGAAGATATAATATTTAAACACTTTGAGTTTTCAAAGGTTTATAATTTAGGAAGTGGTGCATATTTTAAAGGTGCTACCCCTTTAAAAATAGAAAAATTAAAAAGTAATTTAGAGCAAATAGATAAAGAAATTTTTAAAACAGAAATGCTAGAAAATCTTAAAAAAATATCTAAACAAACATTAGAAGAAATTGATATAAAAGATATTCAAAAAGAGAAAAAAATACTTAAAAAACTAAATAGTAGAAAAATAGAAAAATTTCATCAAGAGTTTAAAATAGTTTTTGAAAAATATCCAAACTCTATGATTTGTAATATTTTTGATAGATTTTTTAAGCTTATATTGCCTTATAATCTTATTTTAAATAGCAATGAAGCAAATGAGATTTTAGAAAAACAAATTTTTGAAGTTTTGAGTAGTTTTAATAGTATATTTGATAAAATCGATGCAAAATTAAAAGGTAAAAAATGATTAGTCCTATCCAAACTGGTAAAACTTATGGTGTTCTTCATACTGAGAGCTTCTTCTCATTTTTGGGTTTTGCAAAAAAAGTAGGAAGTGATGAAACGCAAAAAGTAGATGTTTTTTTAGATGACAATCTAATTGATACTATAGAAGCAAATGAGTTTATACAAAAAATCGATGATATGTATGATGTTGAAAGCAAAGCTTTCACATATAATCTACCAACACAATATATAGGTAAAAAAGCTATTATATCTTTTAAAAATCATCATTCTGGGGAAGAACTTCTAAACTCTCCATATACTTTGATTGATAAAAATCATGAAAAATTTAATGAAGCTAAATTTTTACATAGTCTATCTGAACCTTTAAGCGAAGAGTTAAGAAATATGTATAAACCAAATTGTGTAGGATTTTTGGCTACAAAAGAGAATTTGGAAGATGAGGAGTTTGTAGAATATATAAATAAAATAATAAAAGATTTTCCAGAGTATGATTTTAAGGCTTTATATTTTGATAAGAATTCAATAAAGGAGATAAAAGAGAAGTTTCAACATAGCAATTTAAATTTAATAGAACTAAAAAGTGCAAAAGATATTTTTGAAAACTTGGAAGTGTATTTAAGCAATTATGAAAAAACATTTAAAGATAGATTTGAAATGCCTATTATGAATCTTTTAAGATATAAATCTAACGATATAGCATTATTACCTTTGGGTCTTAATAGAGATAAATATCTTACTTTAAGAGAGTTTGAAAATCAAAATAAAGCATATTTCCAAAAACTACTAAATAATCTTGAATATTTAGGTTTCAATAAAGATGATATAGATAAATATGGAAATAGTTTTAATGCAATAAGTTTTAAATCATATAGTGAAAAATATAATATAAATATAAATTTTAATTTAGATGAATCTTCTAGAATAGCTTATATTTATTATAATTTAAAATTAGGTTATAAAAATCATATTTATTTTAAAGAAATTATAAATAGAGTAAAAAAATCCATAGAAGAACAAAAATGAGTGAACATAAAATACTACATGTGATGATTCTTGATAAATTTTTAGCTTCCTACATAGAATTTATAGATAAAAATTTTGGAAGAGAGAATCATCACTATGTATTTATCACGAGTGAAAAATATGAATATGGATTAACTCCTGAACACAAAGTAGAATTTTTGCATACAGATGATGATATATTTATAACTCTTTTAAAATATATGAAAATGGCAAAAAAAATTATACTTCATGGACTTTGGAGAGACAAAGTTGATATATTGCTCTATTTCAATCAAGAATTACTTAAAAAATGCTATTGGGTTATGTGGGGTGGGGATTTTTATTTTCCTGAAACTAAAAGTAACATTAGAAAAGAGATTATAAAAAATATGGGGTATTGTATTACATCAAATAATCAAGAATTTTTATACCTCAAAAATTGTTATGATACATCCGCAAAATCTTATGAATTTATATTTTATCCAATTAATTTATGTTTTACAAAACCTGAAACTACAACTAAGAATGTTGATAACAAAGTAATCCTTGTAGGAAATTCAGCTACAGAAACAAATAGGCACTTAGAAATATTTTATATTTTAAAAAATTATTCTAATATTAGCATAGTAGTTCCTCTTTCATATGGTAATAGCAATTATAAAACACAAATTATTGCGGAAGGTCAGAAAATTTTTGGAAATAGATTCAAACCAATTTTAGATTTAATGACATATGATGATTATATTGATTTACTTAAAACTATAGATATAGCAATTTTTAACAACAATAGGCAACAAGCTGGTGGAAATATTTTAACTTTATTAGGACTTGGTAAAACTATCTATTTATCTGATGAAAACTTATTAAGTAAATTTTGTTTTGATAAAGGTTTAAAATTTAATAATATAAAATCTATTTATGATAATTTAAACGAAATATCTACAAAAGATAAAATTAAAAACTACATGATTATCAAAGAGTATTGTTCAGAACATAAATCATATCTGGAATGGAAAAAAATTTTTGAATGAAATTATAAATGTAACAAAAACCTATCTACCGAATAAAGAAAAATATTTAAAATATATCGATGTGATATATGAAAATGGTTGGATTACAAACAATGGTCCATTAGTTCAAAAACTAGAAAAAAAATTAGCAAAATATCTTGGAGTTAAAAATATTGTATTAGTTGCAAATGGTACAGTTGCTTTGGAAATAGCGTATAGAACATTAGAATTAAAAGGTTTCGCTATAACTACTCCTTTTAGTTTTGTAGCTACTACAAGTTCACTTGTTACAAATCAACTTTTACCTATTTTTGCTGATATAAACCCAAATAGCTTAAATATTGATCCAAGAAAAATAGAAAAGCAAATTACTAAAAATACATCTGCTATAGTTGCTACTCATGTATTTGGAAATCCTTGCAATGTAGAGGATATAAAAAAGATTGCAAAAAAATACAACCTAAAAGTAGTTTATGATGCAGCTCACGCTTTTGATGTAAAATATAAAAATACAAGTGTATTAAACTATGGAGATATTTCAACTCTTAGTTTCCATGCTACAAAACTTTTTCACACTATTGAAGGTGGAGCTTTGATCATAAATGATGATGAGCTTGTGCAAAAAGCTAGATATCTTATTAACTTTGGAATTAAAAATCAAGAAGAGATCCCTCACTTGGGAACAAATGCAAAAATGAATGAATTTGAAGCTGCGATGGGGCTTTGTATTCTTGATGATATAGAAAAGATAAAAGAAAAACGAAAAGTTATTTTGGAAAAGTATAGAAAAGAATTAAAAGATTTAGTTCAATTTCAAAAGCAAAATGCAAATGCAATAGAAAACTACAGTTACTTTCCTGTAGTTTTTAAAAATGAAGAGCAACTTTTAAAAGTACAAAAAGCTTTAAGCAAAAAAAATATATTCCCTAGAAGATATTTTTATCCTTCACTTGATACACTTGATTATATAGAACCAAAACAAGAGTGCAAAATATCAAGAGATATAAGCAAAAGGATACTTTGTTTGCCTATTTATGCAGAACTTGAACAAAACATCCAAGATACTATTATTGAAATAATAAAGGATAATTTATAATGACATTAGCAATAATGCAACCATATCTTTTCCCATATATTGGCTATTGGCAACTTATAAATGCTGTGGACACTTTTGTAATATATGATGATGTAAATTTTATAAAACAAGGTTATATAAATAGAAATTCTATATTGTCAAATGGAAAATCGCAACAATTTACATTAGAATTAATAGGGGCAAGCTCGAATAAACTTATAAAAGAAATAGAGATTGGAAATAATGCAAATAAAATTTTAAAAACTATTAAACAATCTTATATAAAAGCTCCTCTTTTTGAAAATGTAATAATTTTATTAGAAGAAATATTAACTAACAAAGAAAAAAATTTAGCAAAGTATATTGGTTATTCTTTAGAAAAAATATCTCAGTATTTAGAAATAAATACTAATTTTGTGTACTCGAATAATATAAAAAAAGATATTAATTTAAAGGCTCAAGATAAGATTATAGATATTTGTAAAAATCTAAATGCTAGAAAATATATAAATACTATAGGTGGACAAGAACTATATAATAAAGAAATATTTAAAGAAAATGGAATTGAATTGAATTTTTTAAAAACAGAATTAGTTGAATATAAACAGTTTAAAAATGATTTTATACCGTATCTGTCAATTATTGATATTTTAATGTTTAATAAAAAGAGTGATATTAGAATTATCCTAGATAGATATGAATTAATATAAAATGGAGTTGTAATGTTTAAAAAATTTTATTTAAAATTACTTAGAACTCTTATGAAAAAATTTTATAAATCTCATTTACTCAAAAAAATATATGGATTTCTTATAAAAGAAAATTTATACTTTGATGATTTTGCATTAAAAAATGGAGTTATAGAAGTTATGGCAATTTATAAAGACAATCTACCTATAAAAACTTCTAAAGAATTTGTCAAAACAAGATTTGATAATATAAGTAACCATTATGAATTAGCAGTAAAGAAAGCAAACTATCAATCTGGTGAAATGAGATTTCTTTTAGAAAAAATTTCTGAAAATATTAAAAGTAGGAAAAATTCTCTAACTATCCTAGATTTAGGTTGTGGGACAGGATTAATTGGTGAAGCATTAAATATAAATAAAGATACCGATTTATTAATAGGAGTTGATTTATCATTAAAAATGCTAGAAATATGTAAAAGTAAAAATATTTATAATGAGTTAATACTTAACGATATAGAAAAATATTTATCGTCTGAAAAAAGACAATTTGATATTATTTATGCTTGTTCTGTTATACAATTTTTTGATGAAACCTCTTTAACTTCTCTCTTTGAGAAAATTAAACCTAGATTAAATATTAATGGTAGATTTTATTTTACATTTGATATTGGAATAAAAGAATCATGTAAAATTAATTCAAAACTATTTTGTGAACACTCGATTGAATTCATAGAAAAATTATGTAGCAAATATTTTACTCATTTTACTATAAATAAATTAGATTTTGGTAGAGTTGAACAAGGGAAAACAGTTGATTGTGGAATTGTAACAATAAAAAAACTTAAAAAGGAACTTTTAAGATGAAAAATTTAGAAAAAGAAAAAAAGTTTTTAAACAAGGTATATTCAACATATACAGTAGACCATTCATTACAAACTCAAACTATGAGAGAATTAATAATTAAAACATTTGCTCCTTTTTTAAATGGTGGATTAGCAATGGAACTTGGTTGTTCTGATGGATATATGACAGAAATGTTAAGTAATCTTGTTGAAGAATTAGATGTTATAGATGGTTCTGATTTATTCTTATCTAAAGCAAAAGCAAGAGCAAAAGAAAATAACTTATTAAATATTAATTTTAACCTATCACTTTTTGAAGAATTTAAAACAGATAAAAAATATGATTATGTAATTGCTAGCTATATTCTAGAACATGTATTAGATCCTATTGAAGTTATGAAAATGGCTAATCGTGTATTGAAAGATGATGGTTTATTACTAATAGTAGTGCCAAATGCAAATGCACTTTCAAGACAATTAGCAATACACATGGGATTTTATACAAGCTTAAAAGAATTAACACAGAATGATTTAAATCATGGACACAGAAGAGTTTATGATAGAGTTGATTTAAATAGAGATATTGAAAAAGCGGGTTTCGTAAATATTTCTCAAGGAGGAATAATGTTAAAGATTCTTGCAGATTTTCAAATGGATAAATTAATAGAAACTGAGATTTTAAAAAAAGAACAAATTGATGGATTATACAAGCTTGGTTTAGAATATCCAGATCTTTGTGGTTCACTATTCTCAATTTGTAGGAAAGTATAATGAAAATAGCTTTATTATACGGTTCAACTCATGGAACTACAAAAAAAATTGTTAAAAAATTATCTGATTATATCTCTTTTGAATATGATATTTTTAATGTAAAGGATATATCTATAAGTACATTTTTATTAGATTACGAATTACTTTTTTTTATATGCCCAACTTATGGAGATGAAGAACTACAAGAAGATATGGAAGAGTTCTTAAAATATTTTAAATTTGATTTAACATCTAAAAAATATGTAATATGTGAAACTGGAAATTATTATGGCTATGATAACTTTGAATTCGGTGCAAAAAAAATAATAGATTGGCATCTTAAAAATCTTGGAGCAACTGAGTATTATAAAGGATTTTCTTTAGATACTCTACCAAGAATTGATTGGCAATCTTTTAAAAAATGGCTTGATAAACTTAATTTTAGGATTATAAATGCTTGACATTGATATTGTAAAACAGATAAAAAAATTAGTTGGGTCTGATTTTTATTATAAAATAGAAAATGACAAATGTATAGAAATTTCTTTAAACAACCCTAATTATATTTATCAAGGTTTAATAAGAAATCACACATATAGAGATAAACAAAATATTATATCATTGATAAGTAAATTAAAAAATCTAAAAAAATTAGATTTAAGAAGAAATAAGTTAAATAATTTTCCAACTTCAATGGGAAATCTTACAAATCTTACTTTTTTAGATATTGGATCAAACTATTTAAAAGAAATCCCAGACTTTATTGGTAATTTTAAAAAATTAGAATATTTAAACATATCAGTAAATGAATTAACTAAATGCCCAAATCTATTTTATAAAATACCCAATATAAGAAGATTATCTCTTCATAAAAATAAATTCCATAACTTAAATGATTCTATTCAAACACTTGAAAAATTAGAATCTTTAAATTTATATGGATTATTCTTAAAAGAGTTTCCAAATTACATTTACAATTTAAGTAATTTAAATAATTTAGTTCTTTCTGCTGTTCAAAATATTTCTCAGGATATCTCAAAACTTCAAAAACTTGAATATTTTACAAATAATATTGCAGTTAAACTAACTATGCTTCCAGACTCTTTTTGTGAGCTTAAAAATCTTAAAATGATTAGGTTATACCAAAATTCATTATCTTCATTGCCAACTAATTTTGGTAATTTAGAAAATCTTGAACAATTATCTCTTTATCAAAATAAACTAAAAGTTTTACCTAAATCTTTCTCAAAATTAAAAAAATTAAAAAAATTAAATCTCTCTTGGAATAATTTTGAAGAATTTCCAAAAGAGATATTAGAGTTAAAAAGTCTTGATTGGTTTGGATACTTTAATAATAATTCTAAAATTCCAGATTTAAGCTATATTCCTGAAGTAGTTATTGATAGAGTTCATGAAAAAAATATATAAATAAGGAGTATCATATTGGTTATTAATAAATCATTTGGAATGTCTAAATCAAAAGAATTTTTACAACAAAACTTATTTGAAGAAGGGCTAAAATATTTTGGAATTAAAGATAAAAATATTGCTATAGAACAAGCAAATAGTTGGTATGACGACAAAAATTCTTGGCAAACAAAAAGATGGATACAAGCAGAAATTTTTGGTGATCATAAAGGTAAAATATTAGATATGGCATGTGGCTCTGGAGTCTTTGTATTTAGTGGTTTACATAAAGGATATGATGTTTATGGAATAGAACCAGAAGGTTGGATGCACCAATATATAGAGATGAAAATAGAAGAGTTATCTTATCCAAAAGAGTGGAAACAAAGATTTATTAAAGCAGTAGGAGAAAATCTTCCTTTTGAAAATGAAACTTTTGATTATATAGAGTCTGCTCAAACTTTAGAGCATACAAATGACTATAAAAAATGTTTAGATGAGTTAATTAGAGTTCTAAAAGTTGGTGGCAAAATAAGAATTTTTGCACCTGATTATGAAGGTTTTTATGAGCCTCACTATAGAATACCATTTTTACCAAAAATGAATAGAACATTGGCAAAAATATATTTAAAAATTCTAGGAAAACCAATAATTGGATTAAATACAATCACATATATTACAGCTAAAGATATTATTAATTATTTATCAAAAAAATTTGTAAATATAGAGATAATTGATTTATATAAAGTTCACAGAAAAAGAAAAATTGATTATATTAACTCTAAATTTAAAATTGGAAAATATCTATCAAATTTAATAGTTGGATTAATTTGGTATAACTTTTATATAACAAAAGGTTTAAAACCTATAGATTTAGTTATAAAAAAGGTTGAAAATGGAATTTAATTATGTAGCGAATATTGTTGATAAGGTTCCTTATATAAGCAAAACAAATGCTAATTATATATATGACTTTATTATAGAAAATAAAATACAAAATATCTTAGAACTTGGTATAGCACATGGAACTGCAACTTGTTACATGGCCGCGGCACTAAACAAACTAGGTGCTGGCAAAATAACTGCTGTTGATTTACAAAGTGTTGCTAAAGATTTCAAACCATCATGTGAAGAACAATTAAAGAAATGTAATTTAGAACGATATGTTGAAGTACATAGAATGAAAACAGGGTATAACTGGTTTTTACATAATAAAATTAAAGAGAATAGTATTAATAACAAATGTGAAGAAGAGTATGATTTATGCATTATTGATGGACCTAAAAACTGGATAATAGATAGTTCTGCATTCTTTTTAGTTGACAAATTATTAAAATTATATAATCAAATAGAAAAATTAAAGAACAATGGCAATAAATTCTTAATTTATGGATATGGTTCAATGGCAAAAATAATAGAATCTTTAATGCCTAAACAAATAACTGGTTTTATAGATTTAAATTATGATAAATTAAACAATGAAAAAGTATTCTCAATAGAGAATGGTTTAAAAAAAGATTTTGATTTTATTTTAATAAGTATTTTAGGAAGAGAAGAAGAAGTTATAGATAGTTTAATTAATGAATATTCTATTCAAAAAGATAAAATAATAAAATTAATATAAAGTTTTATATAAAGAGAGTATTCAAATGAAAATATCAATCGCAGGAACAGGTTATGTAGGCTTATCAAATGGATTACTCTTAGCTCAACATAATGTTGTAGTTGCTCTTGATATAATACCTTCTAAAGTAGAGATGATTAATAATAAAATATCTCCTATTGAAGATAAGGAGATAGAAGAGTATTTAAAAAAAGAGAATATAAATTTTAAAGCTACTTTAGATAAGAATGAAGCTTATAAGGATGCTGATTTTATAATTATTGCTACTCCTACTGATTATGATGCAGAAACTAACAGCTTCAACACAAAAAGTGTTGAAGCTGTTATAAAAGATGTGCTAGAGATAAATCCAAATGCAACTATGATTATAAAAAGTACAGTTCCAGTTGGATATACAAAAAGCATAAAAGAGAGATTTAATACAAATAATATAATCTTCTCTCCAGAGTTTTTAAGAGAAGGAAAAGCTTTATATGATAATTTATACCCTAGTAGAATAATTGTAGGTGAACAAAGTAAAAGAGCAGAACTTTTTGCTTCACTACTAGAACAAGGTGCTATAAAAAAAGATATTCCAATTTTATTTACAAATTCAACTGAAGCAGAAGCTATTAAACTATTTTCAAATACTTACCTTGCTATGAGGGTTGCATACTTTAATGAACTTGATAGCTATGCCCAAATACACAATCTTGATACTAAGCAGATAATTGATGGTGTAGGACTAGATCCTAGAATTGGAACTCACTATAATAATCCAAGCTTTGGATATGGAGGTTACTGCTTACCTAAAGATACAAAACAATTACTAGCAAATTATAAAGAAGTACCAAGTAATTTAATAGAAGCTATTGTAAAATCTAACTCTACAAGAAAAGATTTTATAGCAGATAGTATTATAAAAAAAGATCCAAAAATAGTAGGTATTTATAAACTTGTAATGAAAACAGGCTCAGATAATTTTAGAAGCTCTGCAATACAAGGTATAATGAAAAGAATAAAAGCAAAAGGTATTGAAGTAGTAATATATGAACCAGTGCTAGAAGAGGAGACTTTTTTTAATTCAAAAGTAATAAAAGATTTAGATGAGTTTAAAAAAGTATCAGATGTAATAGTAGCAAATAGATTAAACCAAAACCTTAAAGATGTAGAAAATAAAGTTTACACTAGAGATATTTTTGGGAATGACGACTAAAAAGGAATATATAAATATGAAATTAGCTCCAATTGTACTGTTTACATATAATCGTCCCTGGCATACACAACAGACAATAGAGGCGTTACAAAAAAATGAATTAGCTAAAGAAAGTGAGCTATTTATTTTTAGTGATGGAGGGAAAGATGAAGCATCTTGGAAAAAAGTAAATGAAGTAAGAGAGTATTTAAAAACTATAAATAGTTTTAAAAAAGTCATTTTAACTTTTCAAGATAAAAATATCGGTCTAGCTGATTCAATTATATCTGGTGTGACTAAAATTGTAAATCAATATGGGAAAATTATCGTACTTGAAGATGATCATGTTACAAATAAATTTTTTCTAAAATTTATGAACGATGCTTTAGATTTTTATGAAAATGAAGAAAGAATTTGGCAAATAAGTGGTTATATGTTTCCTATTGAAAAAGAATCTTTACCTGATATAATTTTTCATCAAGTGATGAATTGCTGGGGATGGGGAACTTGGAAAAATAAATGGAAATATTTTGAAAAAGATACACAAAAATTAATAGATACATACACAAAAGAGGATATAAAAAAATTTAATCTAAATAATACAAATGATATATGGATACAAGTATTATTAAATTATAGAAAAATATTTAATACATGGGCTGTATTTTGGCATGAAGTAATATTTAGAAATAATGGTTTATATGTAAATCCAAAATCTTCTTTAATAAATAATATTGGTATGGATAGTAGTGGTGTTCATCATGGTTCAACAAATCATTACTATAACGATATACATACTTTGGAGTATAATATAAAATTTGAAAAAAATATAAAAGAAAATATTATTGCTACAGATAGAATTAAACTATTTTATATAAGTATTAATAATAAAAATATGGTTTTTTCAAAAAATATAAATAGATTGTTTGAATTTCTAAAAAATTTAAATAGTAGAGATGAAAACTATATTTTATATGGTGCAGGAACTGGAATGGATTTAGTTTCAGACAAACTCAATAAATCTAAAATTCTATTTACAATTGATAAAGATGAAAACAAACACAATATCATAAAAAATGATATAAAAATAGTATCTATTTCAAATTTTACTAAATATGATGATAATAAAACAAAAATTATTATTACTGTATTTGGAAGAGAAGAAGAGATATCAAATCTCTTATTAAATAGCTACAATGTTGAAAAAGATAGACTAATTTTATTGGATTTAACTCTATAACAATTCCTTAATATCAAACTGTATAATTTTATTAGGATTTATATTATACTTTTTCTCTAATTCATTTTTTATATTGCAATCTAACCATAATACACTTATAAATATATAGTCAAAATCTATTAAAGAGAGAGTTTTTTTAGAGTAAACTTCTCCTTTTTCAAACTCTCCTAAATCTTTATTAGATGATTGATCAACAAAACAATAATTACTATCTTGAATTAAAGATTCAATTATTTTTCCAAATGCTCCATGTCCATAAATTATTATCTTTAAAGAAGGTGAGTTATATTTTGAAATTTTGCTATATGCACTATTTATAAATTCATGATAATTTCTTTTTTTATATTCTTCTGTCCAAAACTTTATTGCCTCATCATATTTTGGATGTTTTTTATATAAATCAAGAATCTCAAACATTCCATCTTTCATATATTGTAGCTTTTTTACTGTATTATTTGGATGCAATCTATGATTATATAAAGCTTTATTTAAATATATTGCTTTTTTATTATTAAAAGATACTCTTAAAGCTAATTCAATGTCTTCTATTTTTATTTTGTCTATATATCCACCTATTTGTTTTAATACCTCAACTTTAGCCATATATGTAAAATAACTAAAATACTTAACTCTAAAAAGAGTCTCTTCAAAGTCTAACTCAAAACTACTCTCTGGAATAGTTGTTTTTATAATATTTGAATTATCATCTATGTCATTATATCCTGAGTAACAAAAATCATATTCTGGATTTTGTAAAAAAAATTTCACTCCTTCTTCTATTTTATTCTTAACCTGTGTATCATCAGAAGAGATAAAAGTTATATATTCCCCTTTTGCTAGATTTAATATTTTATTTAATGTATATGATATACCTTTGTTATCTTGATTTATATATATAAAATTTACAAATCTATTCTTACAATCATTTTCTAACTCTTTAATTATTTTATCTGTATTATCAGTTGAACCATCATTTATTATAATAAACTCTATATTTTTATAAGTTTGTTCTATTGTACTAAGAATTGCTTCTTTAATATATTTTTCATGGTTATATGCAGGCATTCCTACTGTAACTAAAGGTTCATTTTCTAAAATCATTACACACCTCTATTATATTTTTACTATCTTCCAAATTTTGAATTCCACTTATAGGCAAACTCAATACTTCATTATGTATTTGCTCACTTATTGGATAACTTTCATTGTTCCACTCTTTATAAGCATTTTGTTTATGAGGAGGAATTGGATAATGAATTAGTGTTTGTACACCATTTTCTCTTAAATATTTTTGTAGTTCATCTCTTTTATAAGTTCTTATTACAAACAAATGCCATACATGATTATCCTCAGCTCTTAGTGTTGGTAAAATAATGTTTTCATTTTTAATATTTTGTAGATAGTAGTTTGCTATTTCTCTTCTTTTATTTGATTCTTCATCAAGGTATCTTAGTTTTACTCTAAGCATCGCTGCTTGTATTTCATCAAGTCTGCTGTTTATCCCTTTGTAAAGATTTTCATACTTTTTATGGCTTCCATAGTTTCCTAGTGCTTTTATAGCATTTGCTAGCTCTTCATCATTTGTAGTAACTGCTCCACCATCACCTAATGCTCCTAGATTTTTTCCTGGATAAAAGCTAAATCCACTAGCATCTCCTAAGTTTCCACTTCTTTTATCTTGAAAATACGCTCCATGCGATTGAGCTGAATCTTCTATCACTTTTAGATTATATTTTTTTGCTATCTCATTTATAGCATCCATTTCACATGTTTGTCCATAAAGATGCACTGGTAAAATAGCTTTTGTTTTTGAAGTAATCTTTTCTTCTATTTTATTTGGGTCAATCAAATATGTATTTATATCTGGTTCAACTAAAATAGGCACTAAATTATTTTGTGAAATCGCCAAAATTGAAGCTATATATGTATTTGATGGAACTATTACTTCATCGCCATCTTTCATAATTCCCAGCTCTTTATAAGCTCTTAATATTAAGATTAGTGCATCCAAACCATTTGCCACACCAATAGCATATTTAGTTCCACAGTATTGTGCAAACTCTTTTTCAAACTCTTTGCATTCATTACCTTGAATATACCAACCACTATCCATCACTTTTGTACAAGCTTCAATTAATTCAGCTTTATATTGAGCGTTTAAACCTTTTAAATCTAAAAATGGGATCATTATTTATTTTCCTTACATTCATCACAAATTAATGTTCTATCACATTTTTGTCCACATTTACAAACATAGCCTTTAAACTTTGCTGGATTTCCATACCAAAGTTCTTGAGTCCCTACATCTTTTGTTACAACACTTCCTGCACCAATCATTGCATATTCATCTATTGTAATTCCTCCAATAATAGTGCTATTTGCACCAATTGAAGCTGATTTTTTGATAGTTGTTTTTAAAAATTCTTTAGGATATTGTTTACTTCTAGGTAGAAAATCATTTGTAAAAGTTACATTTGGACCAATAAAAACATTATCTTCTAATGTTATTCCATCCCAAATCTGTACACCACTTTTTATAGTTACATTATCTCCAATAATCACATCATTTTCTATAAGAACTTGAGCATTAATATTACAATTACTTCCTATTTGTGCATTTTTTAAAACAACACAAAACTGCCAAATATTAGTATTTTCACCAATATTTTGAGATTGAACATCTGCTAAATTATGAATCATTTTTAACTTCTTTTAAAAACTTATTATAATCTCGTATATAATCACTCTCATCATAGTGTTCACTTGCAAGAACAACCAAAACACAATCCGAACTAAAATCTTTCATTTCTCTCCAAATAAGCCCCTCTATAAAAAGTCCTTGGTTTGGATTATCCAATTTCATCTCTTCTCTTCTTTCCCCATCATCCAGTACAAAAGTACAACTACCTTTTACAGCTATAGCAATTTGTTTAAGATTTATATGAGCATGGAAGCCTCTTTCAACTCCCTCTTTTGTATCAAAGATATAGTAAACTCTTTTTATCTCAAATGGTGTATTATACCCTTGCTCAATTGCTATTAAAGAGCCTCTTTCATCCCCTAAAGTCCTAAAATTTACAAGCTCATATTTCATAACTAAACCTCTACCAAACTATTTCCAGCTCTTTGATTACTCTTCAAAGAAGATTTTAAATTATTAAATTCTTCTTTATTGATACCATAATCATCAAAATCTGTAGAAATAACCAATTTTCTTAGCATTTCTCTAAGTGAATTTGAATTAAGTTCTCCAAATATCTCTTCTAAAGCATTATCTATAAAATCATATTTTCCTATGGCACTATCAATAATCATTGGTAATGTAAAACTACAAGCTATTCCATGAGGAATACCTTTGTTTACAGTTATATAATAACTCATAGCATGAGCAATTGCTGTTTGTGTATTAGAAAAAGCAAGTCCAGCATACATACAAGCTTTTAAAATCTCTGTTCTATACTCTAAATTTTGCAAATCATTTACTAAAAGTGGCAAATATTTCATAATAATTTTTGCTGATTTTATTGCATAGTTTATAGTTATAGGATTTGCATTTTTATTCCATATAGATTCTAAAGCATGCGATAGAGTATCAAGTCCTGTTTGAATTGTAATATCTTTTGGAACACTTATAGTCAAAGATGAATCATATAGTGCAATTTGTGAAAATAGTTCTGGAAGATGTAAAGAGTATTTTTTCTTTTCTTCCATATCCCAAATAGTTGCCCAAGGTGTTATTTCACTTCCTGTTCCAGCTGTTGTTGGAACTGCCATAATAGGGATAGTTTGATACTTTTTTTTTGCTAGCTTACCTTTTATAATATCTGTTACAAAACTAGCTTTTTTTGAATCATCATAAACTGAAAAGTATTTAGAAGCATCAAGTACACTTCCTCCACCAATAGCTAAAATAAGCTCAAACTCATTTTTATGAATAGCTTCATAAGCAAGTTCCAAATCTTTAAACTCTGGGTGAGATTTTACATCTGTAAATACATCTATAATATTATCACTAAGAGATTTTAGTCTATCTACTAAACCTCTTTTTACAAATCCTTGTGAAGTGATCAGTAAAGTTTTTCTACCATTTATATATTTTGAAATATTCTCTAACTCATTTACTCCAAATACTATTTTTGTTGGCATATGGTACGAAAAGTTTTGATTCATTGAAATTTACTCACTTTTACCACTTCTATTGGTGGTCTTGGAGTTTCCTCATCATTTCCACATTTAACATGTAAAAATTTAAGACCTTTTGTCTTGTCAAGTTCACTGATTGTATTAGAAAAATCATTAAGAGAAATAACTGTTTGCTCTACCGTATTAAGCCCTGAAGCTTTAGCAATAGCAATATAATTTATATGACTTTGATATGTATTTTGACCACCTGTACTCTTATTTGATTCATTATCAAATAGAATATATGTTAAATCTATCTCATCTTTATATCTTCCAGCTGTACAAATACCTCCCATATGCATTACAAACTCAGCATCACCACCACAAACTACTACTTTTTTACCAGCTTTTGCAGCTCCAAGTCCAAGGCTTAAAGCTCCACCCATATTTCCAGCCATATAAAAGTTATTTGTATCTTTCATAAAGCTATACATCTCACGGGCTGTGTTTCCTGTTGTTCCAATAAATAATGTATCATCATTTTTAAATAGATTATTTAAAGCTATTAAAAATTTACTTCTAGGAGTATAATTTGATAAATCTAATTTATGAATATCTTCTAACTCTACTTTTGTAAAACTATCTTTTTTTATAACACAAATTGTTTCTGTTGTATCACATAAATTTATTTGAGATATAGCGTTATCAATATTTTCATTATCTAAAATAACATTTTCATATCCATAAGCTTCTATGAGTTGTGGAAGTTCTGTTGCTAAGTGTTGATGTTGTATTTCACTATCTGGAAATTTATATGTTCTCCAGCTTGATAGAATTGGAAATGTAACACCATAAGGTTTCAATAGACTTGTAATACAACTTCCCATATTTGTAACACCACTTGATTGAACAATTACAATTGGTTTTTTCCCAGCCATTTTAAGTCCAGCTGCGATACTGCAAGCAACTGCTTCACTAGCACATGGAAGATACTCAATATTTGGATTATTTATAGCTTCATTTATAACATATTGAGCAAACGAACAAGGAACTACACACAAATGCGTATACTCTTTTTCAATTAATCTATTTATAAATAGTTTTGTATCTAAAGCCACTATTTTGTACCTGGAATTAAATCTAAAATCTCTTTTATAGATAGTAGTTGCTCTTCAGCTTCAAGGCTTCTATCATTTTCTAAAATAGATTTTGCAACATTTTTCATTCCTGGATATGCAGCTCTTAACATATGATTTGCATAAATTACAATATTAACTCCAGCTTGGCTTAACTCTTTTGCTGTTATTTGATTAAAACTAGTTGGAACTACAACTATTGGAATATTCTCATTATAATCTCTTAATATTTTACAAAACTCTAATATTTCATTTGGAGATTTTTGTCTTGAGTGAATCATTATGCCATCAGCTCCAGCTTCTATATAAGCTTTTGCTCTAGCAATTGCATCATCCATACCTTTATCAAGTATCAAACTCTCAATTCTAGCAATTATCATAAAATCATCTGTTATTTGTGCTTTTTTACCAACTTTTATTTTTGCACAAAAGTTTTCTATACTATCTTGTGTTTGTTCAACTTCTGTTCCAAATAATGAGTTTTTTTTCAATCCTGTTTTATCTTCAATAATAACAGCACTAACACCTGTTCGCTCTAATGTTCGTACTGTAAATGCGAAATGTTCTGCTATTCCACCTGTATCTGCATCATAAATCATGGGTTTTGTAGTAACTTCAAATATCTCATTTACTGTATTTATTCTAGCAGTTACATCTACTGCTTCAATATCGGGTTTTCCTTTTGAAGTTGAATCTGTAAGAGAACTTGACCACATTCCATCATATTCAATACCATTATTTGCTTTTATATTTTCAACTATTAAACCACTTAAAGCATTATGTGTTTCCATAATTCTTACTACTTCTTTTGAATCAATTAATCTTCTAAGCCTACTTCTTCTAATATCAGGAGTAGTTCCAAGTTCTTTTAGAGATTTGTTTAGTGCTGTTGAAGATATTCCATCAGTGTAAGATGGCTCTATTAATTCTCCACCCCATAAAGCTAAAGTATCAATAACTTGTTGTCTAGTTTTTGCTTGAACTCCCTCTTTCCAATCATCTCCATGAACTACAAAATCTGGCTTCAAAAGCTCAAGATTTGGTCTATAATCAAGAGTATTTTGAGGAATTACCTCTTTTACACCTTTGATATTCTCTATTACAGATTTTCTCTGACTATAAGTCATATAAGGAAGTCTTTTATAACTTGCTATTGCTTTATCTGTAAGTAGTCCAACTGTAACTTCACCATACTCTGCTGCTATTTTTAATATATTCATATGCCCTGGGTGTACTAAATCAGCACTCATTCCTACATAAACTTTTTTACTCATCATAAACCCTTATATAAATTTATTAATTTCAACTTTTCCTAAATTTGCATAATCTGCCATTGTTATATCTTTTTTTGGTATTCTCCAATTACCATAAAGAAAAGTTAAATAATTTTCATAATCATATGGAACAAAAACATCTTGCCCTTGATAGTTAACAATATCATACTTCTCAAAGTGTATTTTAGAAGCATACCACATCCCTTTACTTGGTAAATGTATAGAATAATCTTCTTTAGTTACTCTAAGATTAATAGTTGTTTCAAAACTCCTAAGACTATTTTCAAATTTAATCATATAGCAAAATTCTTTATTTTCAATTAACATTTTATAAGGAAATTTTAAATTTTTCAAACTATTTTGTACCCAATCATCCAAAACATCTTTAGATATATTTGATACAGAAAAATCAATATCATCATCCCACTCTATAATATCTTTATCTCTAACAATTCCTAACAAAGTTCCAAAATCTAAATACAAAACTATATTATCCTGCATAGCCAATTTTGAAAACTCTTTAATTATATTTCTCCCTAACTCTATTGTTTGCTTATCTTCAAATGGTCTATTTGCTTCTTTTATATCTTTTTTTGCAGGAATAATAATCTTCTCTTTATCTAATTTTAACTCATTTATTAGTTGCTCATAAATATCTTTTGCCCATTGAGAAACTATAACTATCTCATCAAAATTAAAACTATTTATCTTGCTTGGAGAATAAATTTTGATACCTTCAAAAGAAGTTCCATGTTTTTTTATATCATTATCAAATAGCGCCAAAATATTGTCATCTTTATTTTTAAGAAGATACTCTTTAGCTCCATTTCCACTACCAAATAGTACAATATTTTTCAAATGCTACCTTTATTTCTAATTTTCTTAAATCTATCACTAAAATTTGTTTTATCAACTACATTCACCTTTGTAGGTATTTTATAAGCATCTAATCTATCTTTACAAAAAACCCTTACTCTTTTTTTGATATTTTCTATATTCTTATTTAAAACTACATCACAAACAACAGTTTGTCCTGTAATTGCATTTTGCTCTGCATAAACCATACAATCGCTAATCTCTTCCATCTCTAAAATAATAGATTCAATCTCAGAAGGAAGAACTTTTTGACCACCTACATTTATAACCTCTTTAGCTCTTCCAATAATTTTTATATACTCATCATCAACCTCAACTAAATCTCCAGTTTTAAACCAACCATCACTTGTAAAACTATCCATTGAAGCATTTAAATAGCCTAAAACTTGAGTTTTACTTCTAAGCCAAAGTTCATTATCTACTATTTTATATTCACCATTTATATCTTCAAGTTTCATAAATAAAGAGTTTGATGATTTTGAACTAGTAGTGCTAATTCCTGTTTCACTTGTTCCAAATGTTTGTAAAAATTTAACCTTTGGAAAAACTTCTTTTAATTTTAAAAGAAGTGATTGTGGCATTGTTTCAGTACCGTAAGTAATCATTCGCAAGCTACTTAAATCATAGTTTTTATACTCTTCAGAGATTAAAATAAGATTTAAAAAAGTTGGACTACTTGGAAGAACCATAATTTTATATTTTTCTATAAGTTCACAAATAGTTTTTGCATCTTTTATTTTTGGAATAATCAAACAAGCTCCCATAGATAAAGCATTAAAAACTGTATTTAATCCACCAATATGATCAAACATCAAAAAAACCAACATATTCATAGATTTCTCTTTTTTATCTTTGAAAGAATTTATTAAAGTATCAAGGTTATGTACCATAGCCTTTGGTTTTCCTGTACTTCCACTTGAAAAAAGAATAAGACCAGAACTATTTTTTTCTCTTAAATTATCTATCATATTATGCGAAAATGTAGTTTTTAAATTTTGTATTAAAAGATTTTTTTCATCAGTTTTTATAATAGTTTGACAAAATGACTCTTTTATAAAATCATCTTGAACTTTTTTTATATTTGAAGTAATTGGTACAATTATATTTTTATTTTCATATAGAGCAAAAAATAGTGCTAGATTATAAAAAGAGTAATCACCCAAAATTACAACAACTTTCGAAGATATATTGTGCTTATCTAAAATATTTTTATAATCTTTTATTTGCTTAATAAACTCTTCATAACTGTATATTCTATCTTCAAAAACTATTGCATTTTTAGAGTTAAAACTTTTAAATTTTTCTAGTATAAAACTCATTAGTTATTAACTCCACCAAGATAAATTATCTGACCAGTTATAAAACTACTTCTATCATCAATAAAAAAATCAACTACATTTATAATATCTTCAAATGTTCCAAATCTCTTAATTGTCTGCTTATTTAATAAATCTTCAATTTTATCTTTTGGAACAGCTTTTATTAAATCAGTCTCTATTGGAGTTGGACCAATAGCATTTACTGTTATATTAAAAGAGTTTAACTCCTTTGAAGAAGTTTGAGTAAAACTCTCAATTGCAGCTTTACTTGCAGCATAAACAGCTTCACCTTCTAGTCTAAGTGGTTTTGCAATAGTTGAAAAGTTTATTACTCTTCCATATTTTTCTTTCATCATAACTTTTGCTACTTCTCTAGTAAATAAAAAAGTTCCTAAAAAATTTGTATTAAAAAGTTTTGATATTGACTCATTTGAAGTTGTAAGAATATGATTCATAGATGCGATTCCAGCATTGTTTATAAGAATATCTATTTTTTTAAACTCTTTTTTTATAGCTCTTATCATACTTACAACAGCTTTTTCATCTGTAATATCTAATTCAAAATGTCTATAATTTTCATAATCTATTGAACTACTGCTTCTACTACAACCAGCAACTACAAAATTTTTATTTAGATAGTATAAAGCCATTGCTTTTCCAATTCCTTTTGAAGTTCCAGTTATAACAACTACTTTACTCATTAGTTTTCCAATAAACTTTTTATATAAGAAGTTAAACTCTCAATATTTCTAAAAGGTGAAGTTTTTGCACTCATAGCTTTTTCATCTGCTAAGATAATATCTTTTTCAAATTTATCTGAAATTTTATCTTCTAAATCAGCTATAAAACTAACAAGCGCTAAAGAGTCCATTGCTCCATTTCCACCATAAAGTTTTGTTTTTGAGTTTGGATTCAAAAATGCCTCATTTTCTAACTCTTCATTTAACTCTTTTAAAGTATCTATTATAATTTTTTCAATTTTTTCTTGCATCTCTTCCTCACTATTCAAAGTAATATTCAATTTTATCTAAATATCTTTTAATTGGTTTTAGTAATCTTGATTTTTTACTATTTTCCCAAATTTCTTTTGATAGTTTCAAATAAAAAAAATCTTCATCATCTTTGAATATTTCAAATCCAAAATTTTTGTTAAAATTTAATGCTTGAGAATTATTTTTTTTTACAGATGAAAATATTTTTTCAATACTCATAGTGTTTATTATAAATTCTAGAAAAATATACGCACTTAAAGATGAGATAATAGCTGAACTTCTTTCATCTAAATATATTCCCCAAAAACATTCATTTTGTTGATTAATATTGAAATATACCGAACCTTGAAGTTTATTATCAAAAAAAATTGCAAAATACTTACTATTTTCATCATTTACTAAATTTTCAATCCAATTAAAATGAGAATCTTTTTCTATAATATTATCATTACTCATATTTTCTCTTATATATTTACTATTCCTTATTACCAATATATCTATTTTCTCTTCTTCATATAAATTTATAAAATTCTTAAATTTTAATATCATCTTATTACTCTTACACTTTTAAAAGCTTCAACATATTTTTTGCCAACTCTCATACCTTGATATTGTGCATTTAGCTCTATTCCTTCAATGCTTCTTGGATGTGGATAAGTACAAAGTTCTGATTTATACTCTTTCATAGCACTAATTTTCAAATCCAAGGTATCCTCTATATCAAAAAATGTATCTGGGGAGAATGTTAATGGATAATTCCATTCTGTTGATGATAAAACTTCAAAGCTATAAATCTCTTTTACACACTCATCTTGCATAGGTCTTGTTGCAGTTATAACAGCTTTGTATGTAATTTGATGGTCTATATTCAAATCATTTTCATAATGAGTAAAAATAACATCTGGTTTTATCTCTTCTTTTATTTTTGAAATTACTTTTACAATATCAAGTAAATCAACACTATCAAATCTATTATCAGCAAAATTATAAATAAAGGTTTTTTTTATTCCTATGGTATCATTTGCTCTTTTTATTTCGCTATTTAAAATCTCTATTTCATCTTTTTTATTTTCAACTACTCTTTTTTCATCTCTACTTGTTTTTCCTTCACCCAATATCAAAGTATAAGCTTCATATCCCTCTTTTATAAGTCTTGCAACTGTTCCAAAACATCCTAAAACCTCATCATCTGGATGGGCTGCTATTATTAATATTTTTTTATTCATAATTATCCTTACTTAAAATACATCATTATCAAAAAGTGTAAAAAATATTTTAGATTTATCTATTTTGTTAAAATAAAAAACATTAGATTTTTGAAATAATATAACTGGATAAGATGGGAAATCAGTTTGGATTATGAAATTATTTTTAAAAAATATATTCTCATATATGCTGTTCTCAACACTCCATGTATTTATAAATTTATATTTACCATTTTGAAAATACTTTATTGAAAATTTAATAATTTCATTTAACACATGTTCATCTTTAAAATTAAAATCTACTAAATGTAATCTAGTTTCATTTTCATATTGATATTCTTTTAAAATTAAATAGCCTTGAATTGATTCTTCTTCTTTTATTAAAAAACATTTATAACTATTATTAGGCTTTGCAATTCTCCAATTTAGATATTTATAATCTTTCACTAAGGATACTGAAAAATTATCTCTAAAATTAGTCATAGCACTTTCAAGTCTATGGTCAAATCTTTCTACATTTTCAAATTTATAAATAGTTGAAAGTTCAACATTAGAATATAAATTGTCAAATTTTAAAAACCTCATATTTGATATTTGTTCCCAACCAACTCTAATATGTCCCTTAAAAGAAGCCTTATTTGGAAAACCAAGAATTAAATTATTCTCATTACAATTTCTTATTAAACTCTTTTCTGCTAAAAATTGAAACAATCCTTTTCCTGAATACTCTTTTTTTATTCCTACATTATGGCATAAAAAAGAGTTTATATTTTGTGAGTTATAATTTATAACTATTTCTATGAGACCATAAATACCAATAAACTCATTATTTTTTTGAAGTATATTAAAACTATTATTTTTTTGAAAGTACCAAACAAAAACTTCTTTATCTATTTTTCTAAAAATTTTCTCATAGCTATCTAAAAAAATTTGCCATTGAGTATTAGAAAATTTTGTATATTGTTGTACTTTAAAAAGAGATTCTTCAAACAATTTTAAATACTTTTTTATCATAAAGCTCCTAATTAATATCAACTAAATTGTTAATCTATCGCCAAATTTATAATCTTTCCCAGCAGTTTTACCTAAAATATCTTTTAAATATTTTGGATGCAGTCCATAAAAAGGTCTTACACTTTTTATATTATCTTCACTAAAAACTTCGCCCTCTTTTATATCTTTTGATACATACAAACTTCTTGCAAAACGACGCTGTTTTTCTCTTTTTTTATTTAAACTATAATCAACTCTTCCAATTAACTTTTCACTATCTCTAACAGCTTTTATCATCTCTTCAAACTCTTTTTTATCTAAAGAAAATTCACTATCTAATCCACCAATATTTTTATCCAAAATAAAGTGCTTCTCTATTACTTTTGCTCCAAAAGATACAGCAACTACTGGTGCAATATGCCCCATAGTATGATCAGAAAATCCAACCTCAACACCAAAAGTATCTTTCATATTTGGTATTGTTTTTAAATTTGCTTCATTTAATGGTGCTGGATATTCACTTGTACATTTTAGAAGAATAATATTCTCATTTCCTACACTTCTACAAATATCTACAACATCTTGTATCTCATCAATAGTTGCAATTCCTGTGCTTATAATAATAGGCTTAGCTTTTGAAGCTGTATATCTTACAAGCTCATAATCAGTTATTTCAAAAGAGGCGATTTTATATGCACTTGGATTAAATTGTTCAAGAAAATCAACTGCACTTTTATCAAAAGGTGTTGAAAAAATATCAATATCTATGCTTCTAGCATAATCAAAAAGTTCTTTATGCCACTCCCAAGGAGTGTAAGCCTGTTCATAGAGTTCATAAAGATTTTTTCCATCCCACAATGTCCCACCATCTATCATAAAATCTTTATTTTTTGAGTTCAAAGTAATTCCATCTGGTTTTGATGTCTGAAGTTTTATTGCATTTGCACCTATCTCTTTTGCAGCTTTTATTGAATCCAAAGCTGTTTGCAAACTTCCATTATGATTTGCGCTAAGTTCTGCAATTATATAAACTCCATCTTTATTTAAATCAAAATTACCTATTTTCATACTGACCTCTTTAAAAATAGTTTTAAATATTTATTTAACTTTTGTTTGTCAAACTTTTTCATTGTAAAATACCCTTTTTTCTTTAAATATTTATACATCTCTTTTTGATTTTTAGCTGTTTTTATAGTAATCATAGGCAAATCTAAATAAAAAATCTCATTTGCTGTAACACTTGGAGTTACAATTGCAAAATCACTCTTGCTCATTAATTTTTCAACTTCATTTGAGTTAATTTGTAGATTTATCCACTTTTTATCTTTACAATACTCTTTTAGCTCTTCTAAATTTTTATTTGCTGTTGTAGTTACTAAATTTACTTTCAAAGATTTTTTAAACTTTTCTACTACTTTTAAAATTTTTATATTTAAATTTTTATGATCAGCTCCACCCATTGCCAAAAATATTGTTTTATTTTTTTTCTTTACTCTCTTTTTGGCTTTTTTAGCTTCCAAAAACTCATCTCTTAAGAGTGTATATTTAGCTCCACATCGCAGTTCGCAATGCTTTGGCACTTTGTTTTTATATTTTTTTTCATCTGCATATATATTATGATTTAATAAAATATCACAAAAATGTTTTTCATAAGTATCATCTAAAACAAAAAATTTTAAACTTGAGTTATCTTCTTTTAATTTTTTTTCAAAATTATAATCTATATTATAATTATCAATTATTACCATATCAATATTTAGTTTTTTTATTAAATCATTTAACTCTTTAAAATCATTTGATTTTAGAAGTTCTATTTTATAACCTGCTTCAATAATTTTATGATTTATATTTCCAACTAAATCTTGTGTAGCAAAAATGATATTTTCATTTTTATATTGTTTAGCCAAAACTAAATCTCTCATAATATGTCCAGTTCCAATATATGAAGATGAATCAGCTCTTATTAAAATATTCATTTTAATTCTTTTTGTATAGCTTCATACATAAATTCAGCTCTAGTCCAATCCTCAAGTGTATCTATATCTTGAACCAAATATCTAGGAAGTATTATTGGAATACTATCTTTACCAAATATAATATCATCTGATTTTACATTTAAATTTGTCCAATAAAACTGTCCAGCATCTTGAAAAGCTTCTTCTAAATCTTGACTTCGTTTAGAAAAATTTTCTGGCCAAAACATTTCACATCTTTCATCTTTTGTTATTTTAAAAGTTCTTTGAATTGGATATGGCATAGATGTGCAGGAAAAAGCATTTCTTGCATTTGAATTTTTTAATTTTTCGTAAGCTTCAATTAGATATTTCTCTTGTAAAAATGGAGCGGTTGCATAGATTGTACATACGAAATCTATTTTTTCACCTTGAGCTTTTAAAAATTCTATAGCATGATTTACAACAGCTCCAGTTCCTATAAAATCATCGCTTAACTCTTTTGGTCTTATAAATGGAATATCTGCCCCATAACTTCTAGCAATTTTTGCTATCTCTTCATCATCTGTTGAAACAATAACTTTAGAAAAAAGTTTTGATTTTATAGCAACCTCAATACTATAAGCAATAAGTGGTTTACCATGAAATAATTTTATATTTTTTTTGGGAATTCTTTTGCTTCCACCTCTTGCTGGAATTATTGCTACGCAATTAAACATTTAAAACCTCAAACAAAGTTTTAATAACATACTCTTGCTCTTCATTGCTTAAACTTGAGTACATAGGAAGAGAAAAGCACTCGTTATAGTATCTATTCATAATAGGTGTATCTTCGTTTCCATATCCAAGATATTTATAGTATGGCTGTTTATTTATAGGAATATAGTGAAGTTGAAGCCCTATATTTTTCTCTCTCATTTTGTTAAATAGTTCTATTTTTGAGATATTTAATTTTGAAAAATCAACTTTTACAACAAAAAGATGATAAGATGAGTTATTAGTAAAACTATAAAGTGGTTTTACAAAACTATTTAAAAAAGCTTTATCATACTTTAAAGCTATCTCTTTTCTTCTTTTTATAAAACTATCTAGTTTTTTTAATTGACTAATTCCCAAAGCAACCTGCATATCTGTGATTCTATAATTAAATCCTAAAGAGTGCATCTCGTAGTACCAAGGAGCAGTATCAGGAAATCTTTTTATTCCATGAGCTCTTAGCTCTAATAATTTTTCATAAATCTCTTTAGAGTTTGTGGTAACAGCTCCACCCTCTCCTGTTGTTATATGTTTTACTGGATGAAAAGATAAGATACTACAATCACTATTTTCACAGCTTCCTGCTTTTATATTTCCAAAACTTGCCCCTAAAGAGTGAGCACAATCTTCTAATATTTTTATATTGTAACTCTCTTTTAGATATTTTAATTTTTTTTGATTTACTATATTTCCACTAAAATTTACTACATATAAGGCTTTTATTGAACTATCTTTTTTAAGCTCTTCTTCACACAAATCTAAATCTATATTTCCATCTTCTTGTATATCTACAAAAATAGGAATTGCTTCAACATATAAAATACTATTTGATGTTGCTACAAAAGAGTTTGGAGTGGTTATTACTTTATCGCCTTTGTTTAATAAAACTAAAGAAGCTAAGTGAAGTGCAGCTGTTCCATTTGCTACAGCCACACAATATTTTGCATTTGTATATTTACAAAGCTCATCTTCAAACTCTTTTATTTTTGGACCAGTTGTCAAAAAATCTGATTTTAAAACTTCAACAACACTATTTATATCATCTTCATCAATGCTTTGTTTTCCATATGGAATAAAATCTATCATGATTTATCTACCATTTTCAAAAACTCTTCACTACTTAGCCATTTTGTGTTGTTTCCAGAGTTATACTCAAATCCTTGCTCTACAGGAACTCCCACTTCACCTAAAAGATTTTTTGAAAAATCTGCCCCACTTGTAAATTTAATAGTTGGTTTTATTACATAGTGATCATTAAACTCCAAAGTTAGATGACTATCATCTGCTGGACACATAATCTCATGAAGTTTCTCACCTGCTCTTATTCCAATAATTTTATGACTTAAATTTGGAGCTAATGCTTTTGCCATATCAACTATTTTCATAGATGGAATTTTTGGTACAAATATCTCTCCTCCTTGCATTCTTTCGAAATTTTTTAAGACAAAATTTACACCATCTTCAAGTGTTATAAAAAATCTTGTCATTCTCTCATCTGTTATTGGAAGCTCTTTTACACCTTCGCAGATTAATTTTTTGAAAAAAGGAACAACCGAACCCCTACTTCCTACAACATTTCCATATCTTACAACTGAAAATTTAATATCTTGATTTCCCACAAGATTATTAGCAGCAACAAAAAGCTTATCACTTGCTAACTTTGTAGCACCATATAGATTTACAGGATTTGCAGCTTTATCAGTTGAAAGGGCTATTACTCTTTTTACACCGTTTTCTAAGGCTGCTTCAATTACATTTTGAGCACCATCAATATTTGTTTTAATACATTCCATAGGATTATATTCAGCTATTGGAACATGTTTTAGTGCAGCTGCATGAATTATAAAATCAACATCCTTAGTAGCTTGTTTTAATCTTTGATTATCTCTTACATCCCCTATAAAATATCTCATACATTTAGCATTAAACTCTTGAGCCATCTCATACTGTTTTAACTCATCTCTACTAAAAATAATTATCTTATTTGGTCTATATTTTGATAATAAAATTTCTGTATATTTTTTACCAAAGCTTCCAGTTCCACCAGTTATAAGTATATTTTTACCATTAAACATAAAAAGCCTTATTTTAATATTTGAAGTAGATTCTATCAAATTTTTAATTTATTTAATATTTTATTTAATTATGTAATAATAAACTCAAATTTTACGGAAAAAGAGAAGATGAGAGAAGTAATACCTGAAAATATTTTAAAAATTCAAAAAAAACTTGCAACTTTACAAAAAGATTCAAGAAATTATAAAAAATATACAAAAATATTGGCAAAACATATAAAATCTCATACTATGCAACAAAGAGTAAAAGCCCATATAAAGGTAATTGAGACTATTCAAAATTTAAATAAAGAGTAAAAATATTGCAAATTGTAATATTTTTAAGAACTTTTAAAAAATTGTGCTAAGATTTCGGCATAAAAAGAAAAATCAAAAAACGAGGTAAAAATCATGGATGAAAATCAAAAAAAATCACTTGAACTTGCTATTAAACAAATAGACAAAGCTTTTGGAAAAGGTACGCTTATTAGATTAGGAGATAAAGAGGTAATTCCAACTGAAGCTATTAGTACAGGCTCACTTGGTCTTGATTTAGCTCTTGGTGTTGGAGGTTTACCAAAAGGAAGAGTCATTGAAATCTATGGACCTGAAAGTTCTGGAAAAACAACTTTAACACTTCACGCAATTGCAGAAGCTCAAAAAGCGGGTGGAGTTTGTGCATTTATAGATGCTGAGCATGCTTTAGATGTAAAATATGCAAGAGATATTGGAGTTGATACAGACAATTTACTTGTTTCCCAACCTGATTTTGGAGAGCAAGCTTTAGAGATACTTGAAACTGTTATTAGAAGTGGTGCTGTTGATTTAGTTGTTGTGGACTCAGTTGCTGCCTTAACACCAAAAGTAGAAATTGATGGTGATATGGATGATCAGCAAGTTGGAGTTCAAGCTAGACTTATGAGTAAAGCTTTAAGAAAAATAACTGGACTTTTAAGCAAAATGAACTGTACAGTAATTTTTATTAACCAAATAAGAATGAAAATTGGAATGACAGGATATGGAAGCCCAGAGACAACAACAGGTGGAAATGCTTTAAAATTCTACTCATCAGTAAGACTTGATATTAGAAGAATTGCAACTTTAAAACAGGGCGAGAACTCAATTGGAAATAGAGTAAAAGTAAAAGTTGTAAAAAATAAAGTTGCTGCTCCATTTAAACAAGCTGAGTTTGATATTATGTTTGGAGAAGGTATCTCAAAAACTGGTGAGCTTGTTGATTATGGTGTTAAACTAGATATTATTGATAAAGCTGGAGCTTGGTTTAGTTATGGTGATACAAAAATTGGACAAGGAAGAGAGAACTCTAAAGTCTTCTTAAGAGATAATCCAGCTATTGCAAAAGAGATTGAAGATAAAATTTTAAACTCTATGGGAATAAATGATGCAATTATTACAGGAAGCGATGATAGTGAAGAGGATAGCTCTTCTTTGGAAGATTAATACTTTTTGAGACAATTTTAAATTGTCTCAAACTTCTTAAAAACTTACAACTCCTACCTCTTTTAACATCAAAACAAATATAGCAAATGGTGTTATGTATTTTAAAACTATAAGCCAAAGTGCAAATAAGAACTCTCCTAAATATGGGATTAATGCTTTTTTAATTATCTCTTTATCCACTACAAAAGCTACAAAAATTGAAATTGCAATTCCACCAAGTGGCATTAATATTGCTGAAGTTAAAAAATCCAACCACTCAAAGAGTGATTTTTCATAAAAAATAAGATACTCTTTAAACTCATTTGAAAAGGATAAAATTGCTATAAATCCTATAATATAAGCAAAAGATGATACTGTTAAAGTTGCTTTTACTCTTTTAAACCCTCTTCTTTCAATTAGATACATAATTGCTGGTTCTATCATAGAAACAGCTGAAGTAATAGCAGCAAAAGCCAATGCAAGAAAGAAAAATATTGCAAAAATAGTTCCAGCAAATCCCATCTCATAAAAGATTGCAGGAAGAGTTATAAATACCAATCCTACACCTTTATCAACATTTGCATCGGCACTAAAAATTATTGTAAAAATAATCAATCCAGAGACAAAAGCGGTCAATATATCCATAATTACAACAAACATAGTCGCTTTTAAAATATGTGTATCTTCGCTAATTGATGCAGAGTATGTCAAAATAGTAACAACTCCAACAGATAGACAAAAGAAAGCATGACCAACTGCTATTAGTATTGAATTTGTATCAAAATTTTCAAAATCTGCTTTAAACATAAACTCCATTGCTTTTGAAAATCCACTTAAAGTTGTAGAGTAAAAAAACATTACAATAAATATAATAAATAGTGCAGGAACAAGTATATTATTTAATCTCTCTATCCCTTTTTTTACACCTTTTGAGATAATAAATATAATTAGACCAAAAACAAAACTAAAATAAAAAATTTGAGAGGCTAAACTATTTTGAGAGTAGTTTAAAAAATACTCTTCTGCTAAATTTACAGTTGTAGGAAGTGATGTAAAACTTAATACCGTATAGTGCAAAATCCAAGCTATCACTATTGGATAAAAAGATATTATTAAAACTCCTGTTATAAAAGTAAATCCAATATATTTAAAATATTTATGCTTTTTTGGAGCTAAAACTTCAAAAGTTGTAACAGCATCCTTTTTTACTATTTTTCCTAAAATAACCTCAGCTATAAAGATTGAAATTCCAATTGTAAAAACTGCAAGCAAAAATACTAAAACAAAAGCTCCTCCACCATTTTCTCCAGTTATATATGGAAATTTCCAAATATTACCAAGTCCAATTGCACTCCCTGCAATCGCTAAAACATATCCTATTTTTGAAAATCTATTTTTATGCAAAAAAATCCTTTTTATTATTGAAAATAGATTTTATCTAAAATTCAATTATAAATTTTACTTAACTATATCTTGGATATAATGAAAATAAAATCTATTAGGTAGTTATTATGAAATTTATAGGTGCGCATGTAAGTGCTAGTGGAGGAGTTTTTAATGCTCCAAAAAATGCTGTTGAAATTGGTGCAAAAGCTTTTGCACTATTTACAAAAAATCAAAGACAATGGAGCGCAAAAGCTCTTGATAATAAAACAATTGATTTATGGTTTAAAGAGTTAGAAAAATCAAAAATAGAACCAAAACATATTTTACCTCACGACTCTTATTTGATAAATCTTGGACATCCAAATAGTGAGGCTAGAGAGAAATCTTTAAATAGTTTTATTGATGAAGTTCAAAGATGTGAAATTTTAGCTTTAGATAGATTGAATTTTCATCCAGGAAGTCATTTAAGAGAGATTAGTGAAGAGGAGTGTTTAAATAATATTGCAGAATCTATGAACTATGCTCTTGATAAAACTAGAGGTGTAAAACTTGTACTTGAAAACACAGCTGGGCAAGGAAGTAATCTTGGATATAAATTTGAACATCTAGCTTATATAATTGATAAAATTGAAGATAAAAGTAGAGTTGGAGTATGTATTGATACTTGTCATATGTTTACAGCTGGTTATGATATAAGAACGCGTGAAGCTTATGATAAAACTTGGGATGAGTTCTCTAAAATTATAGGATTTGAGTATTTAAGTGGAATGCATATAAATGATTCAAAACCAGAGCTTGGAAGTAGAGTTGATAGACACGATAGTTTAGGAGCTGGACAAATTGGTTGGGATTCATTTAAATTTTTGATGAACGATTCAAGAATGGATGATATTCCACTTATTTTAGAGACTATTGATGAGTCTATTTGGGCAGAAGAGATAAAAACTTTATATAGTTTTGTAGAGAATTAAAACTCTCTACTTTATACTACATTTTTAAAATGTTTTGCATACTCTATTGCATCATTTATATTTGAAAAAGTTGTAACATAATCCATATGTCTCTCTATCTTTCTTTGAACTCTACTATTTAAACCTGAGAGTATTAACTTCTTATTTTTTGTTTCAAAACTATCGATTATAGATTTAAGTGCAACCATTGCCGTCATATCTATTAAAGATACATTTTTCATATTTAAAATTACAATATCTCTTTTATCACTTGAGTTTAAAAGAATTTTCATAGCTTTTTGAGCAGCACCAAAAAACATAGGACCATTTATATCATATATTAAAACATCTTTTGGCAAATTGGGATGTAAACTTAAATCTTCACTTACAAGCTCAATTGAGTATAAATCAATCGTTCTTTTTATAAATAACACAGAAGCAAGACCAATTCCAACTGCAACAGCAACTTGCATATCTATTAAAACTGTTAAACTAAAACAAGCTAAAAGAACATAAATATCATCTTTTGGAGCAGTTTTTAGGATATTTATAAAGTGTTTAACTTCACTCATATTCCAAGCAACCATAAGTAAAAGTGCTGATAATCCAGCCATTGGAAGATATGAGATATATGGAGCTATAAATAAAATTGAAACTAAGATAAAAAGAGAGTGAACTATTGAAGATAGTTTTGTTGTTCCACCTGAATTTATATTTGCAACTGTTCTTGCTATTGCTGCAGTTGCTGGAATTCCTCCAAAAAATGGTACAACCATATTTGTAATTCCTTGACCAATTAACTCTTTATTTGGATCTGTTTTATTTCCAGTCATACCATCACTAATAACTGCACATAAAAGTGACTCCAAAGCCCCTAATATTGCAATTGCAATTGCATGAGGTAATAGAGCTTTTATAAGATCTAAATTTATCTCATGTGGAGCTAGAAATCCCCAAGGAAGAGTAAATTGTAAAGGAACAGGAGGTATTCCACTTCCTTGCAAATTTCCAACACTATATGAAAAAGTTGAGTGAATTGTTGAAATATTTAATCCAAACTTATAATTAACATAAGCAACAACCAAAGTAATAAATCCCAAAGCAATCAAAGCTGCTGGTATTTTACTTTTTGTTTTTCTCCAATAAATCAATATTAAAAGTGTTGTAAATGCTGTTAAAAATTCATAAATATTAAATGTAGAAAATGAGTTAAAAAGTAAAAGAAGCTTGTCAATATAACTTCCTGTAAAATTATCAATTGTTAAACCAAAAAAATCTTTTATTTGAAAAGTTGCAATTACAACTGCAATTCCTGAAGTAAACCCAACTGTTACAGGATATGGAACTAGCTCTATTAAATTTCCAAGCTTAAAAAGTCCAATTAAGATTAAAATAGCTCCTGACATAAGTCCACAAAGAAGAAGCCCTGAAATTCCAAACTCTTGAACTATTGGAATTAAAATTACAATAAAAGCTGCAGTTGGTCCTGAAATATTTACCTTACTACTTCCAAAAACAGTTGCTAAAACACCAGCAATTATTGCTGTATAAAGACCAAGTTCAGGTGGAACTCCAGTTGCAATTGCAAGTGCCATAGATAAAGGCAATGCAATAATTCCAACAGTAAGACCCGAGAAGATATTACTTCGTATCATCTTCTATTTCCCGTAGATTTTTACAGAAAAATCTTCTTTTTTATCCTGATATAAATTATCATAAAACATCGCTTTTTCGCTATCTTCATTTATATATTGATTATTTGTATATATCAAAACCAACTCTTTTTGAGCCTCTTTAACTCCACTATTAGCTGCAAACTCTAAAAGCTTTATTCCTTTTTTTATATTATCATTTGAAAAATAGTAAAAAGATATTTTATAAGCTGCTATTGGATCTTTATATTCAACATCTTGTAGAAGTTTAATTGCTAAATCTCTATCCTCTTTTACAGCAATACCATTTTCATATAAGTTTGCTAATAGTGCGTTTGCATAGAAATTTCCACTTTCTTTAGCTAGTTCAAATCTTTTTTTTGCTGATTTTGATTCACCAATTTTAAGTTCATAAATTCCTAACCTTATATTTGCGAAACTACTTTTATATGCTATTAAATCATAGCAACTCATCTCAAGCTTTAAGCTCTTATTTTTACAACTATTTGCAATATCTAACTCACTTTGCAAAGAGCTATCACTTTTATACATAGAACAAGAGATAAATATAAAAGATATTATAAAAATAGAACAAAATTTCAACAAAGCAAACATAATATAACTCCCAAAAAAATATCTTAAGATTTTATCATTTTTTTATTCATTTGTAGTTAAGAAGTTTTAAGATACCATATAAACTTAATATTATTTAAATTTACGGAGCTTTATGCAAGAGGTAATAGATTTTTTAAAAACAAAAGATATAGAGAAAACAAACTTTTTTAATCAATTAAAATGTAGTGTTGAAGAGGCAAAAATCCTTCAATATCTCTCAAAAGAGTATATGAATGGAAGAGATGTTTTAAGTGTAATTGATATTTTAGGTCAATTTTATAGTATTGAAAAATATGAGCACCTAGAGAAATTAAACATTATAAAATCTCTTTTAGAGTTTGGTTGGATTGTTCAAATAGCTTTTGACCAAGTAAAACTAAACGAAGCTTCAAAGTTTGAGCTTATAAACACAAGTGTTTGCTTGTCTAGCTCTTATTTAAAGATGCTTGAAAGTGGAAGTAGTGAGTTTGTTTTACCTGAAATAAAAGATTATAGTGACCATTTAGAGTATCTTCAAGACCAGTTTTTAAAAATAGATATAACTCAACAACTAAATAGTGTAAAAAGAAATTTTGATATAAACTCACCTAGTTCAAGTAGGCTTAAAAACAAACTTCTACTAGTAGAAAATAGAATAAAAGAGAGAATAAACGCAACTACAAATAAGATAGTTCTTGAGGAGTTTTTTAAAGAGCATAATCTTGATGAGCAAGAAAAAATTCTATTTTTGGCACTATTAAAAGAGGAGTATAGTGGTGGAGATGGAACATTAAGAGAGATGAACTATCTTCTTGAACTTGTATCAAATGATGATTATGAAAAGATAAAATATAGAAGTTTGCTTGAAGAGAGTTCAACTTTGGTATCAAAGAATTTAATTGATTATGATGAAGTTTTAACTCCTTTTGGAGGAATAAATAGAAATTTCTATATTCCTGATGAGATTTTATACAAAATCTCTCATCCAAACAAAAAAGGTTCACCTGTTTCAAAAATTAAACTTGAAACAATAATAAAAGAGCAAGAGATTTTTGAATTAAGCACTACAACTAAAAACTTAGATGATGTTGTTTTAAATCCAAAAACAAAAGAGACTTTAAATAATCTTTTAAAACAAGTTGATAAAAGTGTTATAAATAGACTTAAAACTTGGGGAATAAAAGATAAAAAAAGAGGAATAGAGGCAAAAATAATATTCTATGGACATGCTGGAACTGGAAAAACAATAACAGCTTTAGCATTGGCAAAATCTTTAAAAAAAGAGGTTTTAAGCTTTGATTGCTCTAAAATCTTATCAATGTACATTGGTGAGAGTGAAAAAAATGTTAGAAATATTTTTGATAAATATAAAGAGATAAAAGAGCAGACGAAAAGTGAACCTGTTTTACTTTTAAATGAAGCTGATCAATTTTTAAGTTCAAGAAGTAGTGGTGCAGGAAGTAGTGCTGATAAGATGCATAATCAAATGCAAAATATATTTTTAGAACAGATTGAAAAATTTGATGGAATTTTAATAGCAACTACAAACTTGCTTGAAAATCTTGATAAGGCATTTTCAAGAAGATTTAACTATAAAATCGAGTTTGTAAAACCAAATAAAGAGCAAAGAGTTGAGCTTTGGAAAAAACTAATTCCACAGACTTTACCTTTGGAAAAAGATTTTGATTTTGAAAAAATTGCACAACATGAGTTAACAGGTGGACAAATTGAGCTTGTAATTAAAAATACAGCTTACAAACTAGCAATTAGTGAAAATGCAATATTTACTCTAAAAGATTTTGAAGATCAGATTACAAAAGAGAAAAAGGGTCAGTTTGACAGCGATATAAAAGTAGGATTTTTTTAATAAGGATAGATATGAATTTAAATAGTTACGATTTTATTTTAACTCTTGGAACATTTTTTGAAGATAAAAAACTATTAGAAGATTTAAAAAACTCTTCAAAAAATCAAGCTAAAATAATCTATATGCACCCAATAGATAAATATGAGTTGAAAGATTTTTATAACTCATTTATAAAATATGAAGTTGGAAGTGAAGAGGCTATTTTAGCCCTAATTTTATACTTTTTTTCAAAAGATAAAAAGATTATTTCAAACTATTTAGAAGAGCTTGATATTGGCTATTTATCTGCTGAAAGTAGTGCTGGAGAAGATGAGTTTGAAGAGGCTTTTGAAATTTATGAAGAGTCTTTGAAAAAAGCTTTGATTTTAGGAGATGATTTACTAAATCACAAAAGTATTGAAAATATTGTTCAATTAATAAAAAATATAGAAAAATATACAGATTTGAATCCTATTTTTACTTCAAAAGAGTTAGAAAATATGGTAAAAAATAGTTCAGAAGAGAAGTTAGTTGAACCTAAAAATCTTGAAAGTTTTAATGGAACTGTTATTTATTTTTTAGGAAAAAATAGTTTAGAAAATGATTCAAAAATTATTTCAAGTCAAACTTTTTTAAATGTTGCAAAACTTTCACACAATGATTTTGTAACTTTTAATTGCGATAACAAAGAGTTTAAAAAACAAGTAGTTTTAGATAAAAATCTTTTAGGAACAATAGCTTTAATAAATGAAGATATCTCAACTTATAAATTTAGAAAAATAGTACTTACAAAGGAGCAAAATAATGCAACAAATTAAAACTATTAGTGTAGGTCACTCACCTGATGCTGATGATATTTTTATGTATTATGCTATTAAATTTGGTTGGATTAGTATAGAGAATACAAAATTTGAAAATATTGCACTTGATATAGAGACTTTAAATCAAGCCACACTAAAAGGAGTTTACGATATTTGTGCAATATCTTTTGCTCTGTATCCTTTTGTTAAAGATGATTTTGCCTTACTTAAAACTGCTGTTTCATTTGGTGAAGGGTACGGTCCAAAACTTATTAAGAAAAAAGGAGCTAAACTAAAGAGAAACTTTAAAGTAGCTCTTAGTGGAGAGTTTACTACAAATGCACTTTTATTTAAAATAGCTTATCCAGAAGCAAGAGTTACTTATATGAACTTTTTAGATATTGAAAATGCTGTAATAAATGGTGATGTTGATGCTGGAGTTTTAATTCATGAATCAATTTTAACTTATAGCAGTGTTCTTGAAGTTGAGCGTGAGATTTGGGATATTTGGGTAGAGCTATGTGATGGTGAAGAGTTACCACTTCCTCTTGGTGGAATGTGTCTTCGTCGTTCAATTCCACTTAATGATGCTATAAAATATGAAAATGCACTTATAAAAGCAGTTGATGTAGCAAATAAAAATAGAAAAACTTTAGCTGTAATGTTGCTTGAAAAAGGTTTAATAAGAGTTGATGCACCTACACTTGATAAATATTTAGACCTATATGCAAATGATAACTCTGTAAAATTAAGCAAAATTCAATATAAAGCTATAGATAAACTATTTGAATTGGGTTACAAAAGTGGTCACTATCAAAATCTTCTTCGTTCACAAGATTTTACAATTCCAAGCGAGTACGAAGATTTAAGAAATAGCTAATGCAAAACTACTTTAAAGAAATTGATTTTAAAAGATACTCTTCTATACATATTGGTTGTAAAAAAGAGGTTTTAGTAATAAATGAAATAGGCGATTATAGTGATTTTCAAATAATTGGTCGTGGAAATAATTTACTTATTTCACCAAAATGTGAAAAAAAGTTTGCAATTTTGGGTGAAGCGTTTGATTATATCAAAGAGGAAAATGGGCTTTTATATGTGGGTTGTGCTACTAGTAGTGGAAAACTTCTTACATATACAAGAAAAAATAATATTGCCTCTTTGGAGTTTTTGGCAAAGTTACCGGGAAATATTGGTGGACTTGTAAAGATGAATGCTGGATTAAAAGAGTGGGAAATTTTCAACTATCTTCACTCAATAAAAACAAAAGATGGATATATAAAAAAAGAGGATATAGATTTTTCATATAGACATACAAATATCGACTCTATTATTTATGAAGCAGTTTTTAATATCAAAAAAGGTTTTAGTAAAGAGATGCAAAATGAGTTTGTGAAAATGAGAGATAATCAACCACAAATTGCTAGTGCTGGAAGCTGTTTTAAAAATCCAAAAGGTGATTTTGCAGGACGACTTATAGAAGCTGTTGGATTAAAAGGTAAAAAGATAGGAGATATGGAGTTTTCAAATACTCATGCAAATTTTTTGGTAAACTACGGAAATGGTACATTTGATGAAGCGATAACTTTGATAAATCTAGCAAAACAAAAAGTAAAAGAGCAGTTTGATATAGAGCTTGAAGAAGAGATAATTATCCTATACTAATCTATTTTCAAAAAAGTTTAAATCTTAACTTTATTAATCTTATTTAAATAAAAAAATCAAAAGGTATGTACACCGAATTTTAGTAGATATTTTGGTAGCACATCATCCAAATTCTGAATATCAGCATCTTCTAATTCGATTAAATTCAAATTATACTTTTTATAAATTTCTTGTTTCTTCTTTTTTCTTTCTAAATATTTTTCATCATTTTCATATCCCCAGTACTCTATATAAACTTTTCCAGCTGGTATATAAAAATCACAATAAACATTCTCTTCGATTGGTAATTTTCTCTCATAAGCATGAACGATTTCAAACATATAAAGCCAATTATCAATTAACATTTCAGCTTTTGATCTTGTAAAGTGACCATCTGTTGCTCTATGTTTTGCCTCAAACTTTTCTCTAAAATCCTCTTTTTTATTATCTTCTTTATTTATATTTTCTTGTTTTGTATTCCCACTTAAATCTTCAATGGTTGCAATTAAATTTTTATTATTTAAAATATCTATTGGCCAAACAACATACGGTATACCTGATTTAAAATCTTCAGATTGTAAACCACCTACTTTTTCTCCTTGAGATGTTATAAGCCAACCTTTTATACCTTTTTTTGTCCAGCCAAGTTCAGATAATATAACATTCGTTTTTCGTGCAGATAGACTAAAATATTGTCCTAATTTAGTAGCATTTAACATTTCTATTTTAAAGTTATTTAAATCAATATTTTCTGGCCAAGCTATATATTTTCCATATTGTTTACTCTCTAAGCATGTTCCTCCAAAAGAAATACCTTTTTGAGTTAATATCCAAGAATCTGCTTCATCTTTATCTATAAATCCATAATTATAAAATTTTAAAAATAAATCTTTTGCCATCAAAGAATTTTTTTTTGCTAATGCTGTAGTTGATATTAATTTTAAATCTGACATATATTTTTCCTTCTATATTTCATTAAATTTTAAAAGATTTTTAGTATATCATATACTATTTTAAAAAGTTAAAATGAAATTAGTGTCAATTTAATTTAAAACTATTAAGAAAACCTTACATTTTTTATGTTAGAATGCACACTTTTAGAAAATATGAAGGCAATTTAAGTGAAAAATTTAGTAATAGTGGAATCACCAGCAAAAGCAAAAACAATATCAAAATTTTTAGGTCCAGATTATGTAGTTATGGCATCTATGGGGCATGTAAGAGATCTGCCAAAATCTACTTTAGGATTTGATCCAGATGATAACTTTAAACCAAACTATCAAGTAAGTGCTGATAAAAAAAAGGTTATAGCTGATTTAAAAAAACAGATCTCAAAAGATACAACAATCTACCTAGCGGCCGATGAGGATAGAGAGGGAGAGGCTATTGCTTGGCATTTGATTCCTGCACTTAAAATTGAAAAAAATCCAATAAAAAGAATAGTTTTTCACGAAATTACAAAAGATGCAATACTTAAAGCCTTACAAAATCCAAGAGATGTGGATCAAAATCTTGTAGATGCTCAACAAGCAAGAAGAATACTAGATCGTGCTGTTGGATATGAGCTTTCACCACTATTGTGGAAAAAAGTAAGATATGGTTTAAGTGCAGGAAGAGTTCAAAGTGTAGCTGTTAAAATAATTGTAGATAGAGAGAATGAAATTAGAGCTTTTGTTCCTGAAGAGTATTGGAAAATAAAAGCAGATTTTATAAACCCTGAACTTTCAAGCGAATTAGCAAAAAAAGATGGCAAAAATATCAAAGTAAAAAATGAAAAAGAGGCAAGAGATATTGAAAACTCTTTGAATAGTGGTTCATACAAACTTGTAGATATTGAAGAGAAAGAGAGCACTAGAAATCCAGCTCCGCCATTTACAACTTCAACACTACAACAAGAAGCAAGTAGAAAAATAGGTCTTAGTGTTGCTCAAACTATGATGATAGCTCAACAGCTATATGAAGGAAATGTTGCAAATATTCCAAATCATACAGGTGGTTTAATAACTTATATGAGAACTGACTCATTAAACTTATCAACTGTTGCAACAACTGCTGCTAAAAAAGTTATTGAAGATGAGTATGGAAAAGATTACTCACTAGCAAAACCAAGAGCTTTTAAATCAACAGCAAAAGGTGCTCAAGAGGCTCACGAAGCTATAAGACCTGTTGATATGAGTCTAAAACCATCTGATGTAAAAGCATATTTAGAGCCTTCTCAATATAGACTTTATAGTTTAATTTGGAAAAGAACAATAGCTACTCAAATGGCTACTGCAAAAATTGCAAATACAACATATAAAATAGAAGCAGGAAAAAATAAAGAGTTTGAATTTCAAACAAAGGGTCAAAGAATTATTTTTGCTGGATTTATGAAAGCTTACACAGAAGGTAGTGATAATCCTGAAGCTGCACTTGATAGTGCTGAAAAAATATTACCAAATATCAAGATCGGAACAGTTTTAGAGATAGAAAATTTAAGTAGTGAACAAAACTTTACAAAACCACCTTCAAGATACACTGAAGCTAGTTTGGTTAAAAAACTTGAGAGCGAAGGAATTGGAAGACCTTCAACTTATGCTCCAACAATTTCAACTATTCAAGCGCGTGAGTATGTAGTAAAAACCGAAGATAAAAAATTAGCTCCAACACCAACAGGAGAGATTGTAAATAGTTTTTTAACTGATCACTTCTCAAATATTATTGATTTAGGATTTACAGCACGTATTGAAGAGCAGTTTGATGATATAGCAGAAGGTAAAAAAGCTTGGGTTGATGTAATGAAAAGCTTTTATGGTGATTTTAAAGAGACTATAAAAGATAAAGAGGAGAATATTAGTAAATCTGATTATTCACAAGTAAGAGAGCTTGGAATTGACCCAAAATCTGGAAAACCTGTAAGTGCAAGAGTTGGAAGATTTGGACCTTTTGTTCAAATTGGTACAAAAGATGATGAAGAGAAACCAAAATTTGTGGCAATTCCTGAAAAACTAAATATGGATACTATTACACTTGAAGAAGCACTATTTTTATTCAATCTTCCAAGAGTTGTTGGAGTTGATGATAGTGGAAATGAGATTAAAGCAAATATTGGAAGATTTGGTCCATATTTACAAGTTAAAACAAAATATTATTCACTAAAAACTGATGACCCTTATACGGTAGATGAGCAAAGGGCAAAAGAGATTATAAAAGAGATTGATGAGGCTAAAAGTAAAGCTTTAATAAAAGAGTTTGAAAAAGAGAAAATTCAAGTTTTAGATGGACAATATGGACCATATATAAAACAAGGTAGAAAGAATTTCAAAATACCAAAAACAAAAGAGGCTTCAAATCTTACTTTAGAGGAGTGTTTGGAAATAATTGAAAAAGATAGTAAGGGGGTTAAAAAACCTGCTAGAAAAACAGCTTCAAAAAGTACAACTACAAAAAAAACTACTAAGGCTAAAAAAGAGTAGATGAAAATAGCCATTGTCTCAGATAGCCACTTTAAAGTAGATTATTTAAAGAGTGCTATTGAATTTTTAAAAAAAGAAGATTGCGAGTATCTAATTCATGCAGGAGATATTTGCACAGTTGAT
Organism: Aliarcobacter skirrowii CCUG 10374; assembly: GCF_003544835.1. Lineage (NCBI taxonomy): Bacteria > Pseudomonadati > Campylobacterota > Epsilonproteobacteria > Campylobacterales > Arcobacteraceae > Aliarcobacter > Aliarcobacter skirrowii. Next base: position 1,856,426 of record NZ_CP032099.1, read on the forward strand.
TCTTTAGAAGTTTTGAAAAATTGTGGATTAAAATATATTTGTGTTTTTGGAAATAATGATAAAAATCTTTATGAATTTAGCAACAACTACAATATAAAAAAAGAGCCATATTATTTTAAAATAGAAGATAAAAGTTTTAAACTTATGCACCTTCCAATGCACTTAACTCCCAATACAGATATCATAATTTTTGGTCACACTCATGAATTTGATTGCCAATATATAAACAGAAAACTATTTTTAAATCCTGGTGAAATTTGTGCTAGGGAAAAAGAGTTTATAGAGTGTGCAAAACTAGAGATTAATGCAAATGAGTATATAATCACAAGATATTTTAAAAAAATAGATGAAGATAATTTTATGAAAGAAGAGTTTAGATATGAACAATAATGAAGAGATTTTTTTATGTGCTATTTGTAATGTTGAAAGCGGTACTTGCAACGAAGATTGCAAATTTTGTACACAAAGCGTAAAATATAAAGCCGATATTCAAAGATATAAACTAAAAAGTATTGAACAAATTGTAAAAGAGGCAACAGTTGCAAGAGCAAATGGAGCTGTTGGATTTTGTTTGGTTACTGCTGGAGCTGGTCTTACAGATAAAAAAACAAAATTTATTGCAGAGGCTGCAAAAGCTGTTAAAGCTGCAAATTTAGGATTAAGATTAATCGCTTGTAATGGTATTGCTACTATTGAGCAACTAAAAGAGCTAAAAGCTGCTGGGGTTGATAACTATAACCATAATTTAGAGACTTCAAGAGATTTTTATCCAACAATCTGTACAACTCACACATGGGATGAGAGATACCAAACTTGTCTAAATGTAAAAGAGGCTGGATTAAAACTTGTTTGTGGTGGAATTTTTGGAATGGGAGAGACTCAAGAAGATAGAGTATCTATGCTTGAAGCTATAAACTCACTTGATCCTATGAATGTACCTTTAAACTTCTTTCACCCAAATGAAGCCCTACCAATAGTTGAAAATTCAATTGATATTGAACAAGCTTTTGAGTTAGTAGAACTTGCTAGAAAAATGATTCCAAATGCACATAAAATAATGGTTGCTGGTGGAAGAGAGTTAATGTTTGGTGATAGACAGTATGAGATTTTTAAGCGTGGAGCAAACGCTTTTGTAATTGGAGATTATCTTACAACTGCTGGAAAAACTCCAAAAGATGATGTTGAAGCACTTGAAAAACTTGGTTTCAAAATTGCTAAACATATGCATTTAATGCCAGACGAAAAATAGAGTTTTTTAAACTTTTTCCTTTATATATTTAAATATAAGTAATAAAGGAAATCCCAATTTTTTTTTAGATATAATCGTAGCAAAAAAATTTAATTTAGGAGACCTTGTGGTATATATTGACAATATTTATGCTGATGAAGTTATGGATTCAAGAGGAAATCCAACTGTTAGAGCAACTGTAATTTTAAGTGATGGTACAAAAGCAAATGCAATAGTTCCAAGTGGTGCAAGTACAGGAAAAAGAGAAGCCCTAGAGTTAAGAGATGGGGATAATAGATTTTTAGGTAAAGGTGTTCTAAAAGCTGTTGAAAATGTAAATACAAAAATTGCAGATGAGTTAATTGGACAAAGTCCATTTAATCAAGCTGAAATTGATGCAATTATGAAAGAAATTGATGGAACAAACAACTACTCAAACCTTGGAGCAAATGCTGTTTTAGGTGTTTCTATGGCAGTAGCACGAGCAGCTGCAACTTCACTTAATATGCCACTTTATAGATACCTTGGTGGAGCAAATGCTATGACTATGCCTGTTCCTATGTTTAATATTATAAATGGTGGAGAGCATGCAAATAACTCTGTAGATTTCCAAGAGTATATGATTATGCCAACAGGTTTTGAAAACTTCAATGAAGGTTTAAGAGCAGTTGCTGAGATTTATCAACACCTTAAAAAAATTATTGATGCAATGGGTGAAAGTACAGCAGTTGGTGATGAGGGTGGATTTGCTCCAAATTTAAAATCAAATGAAGAACCAATTTCTGTTATTATGAGTGCAATTGAAAAAGCTGGATATAAAGCTGGAGAGCAAATATCTATTGCTCTTGATGTTGCAGCTAGTGAGTTAATTGATGAGAAAACAAAAAAATATGTTTTAAAAGGTGAAAATAGAGAATTAACTTCAGCACAGCTTGTTGATTATTATGCTGATTTATGCTCTAAATATCCAATTGTTTCAATTGAAGATGGTTTAAGTGAAGATGATTGGGATGGATGGAAAATCCTAACTGAAAAACTTGGAAACAAAGTTCAATTAGTTGGAGATGATCTATTTGTTACAAATGCAGCTATTGTTGCTGAAGGTATTAAAAAACAGATTGCAAATGCAGTGTTAATTAAGCCAAACCAAATTGGAAGTGTAAGTGAAACTATGCAAACAATCAGACTTGCTCAAAGAAATAACTACAATTGTATTATGAGTCATAGAAGTGGAGAGAGTGAAGATGCATTTATTGCTGATTTTGCTGTTGCATTAAACTGTGGACAAATTAAAACAGGAAGCACAGCAAGAAGTGATAGAATTGCAAAATACAATAGACTTCTTGAAATTGGTTCAGAGATTGCTTATAGTGAATATTTAGGGAAACAACCTTTCTCTAAAAAATAATGAAAAAACTAAGTGAGAAAGCAAGATTTATAGTTTTTGCCACATTTTTGGCACTATTTACAATATTTCTTGCATATCACTTTGCAAATCTTCTTTTAGTTGGAGATAATTCTCTTAAAGTTTATAATTCATTAAAGTATAAAAAAGTATACTTAGAGAGTGAAAATTTACGCCTACAACAAGAAAATGCTAGATTACAAAAAGAGTATTTTGAACTTAAAAACTTGGAGCCAGAAGAATGAAAAAATTACCTAAAATTTTGTTATTAGCTGTTTTAACAATCTCATTAGAAGCTAGGGAAAACCCTTTTTCAAATTATAATGAAAATGTTGATAATAGTTTAGAGATTAAAGAGTCTATTCAAGAAGAGATGTATATTCAAAAAATCCAAAAAGAGATTGATGAAAAAACTTCACCAAAAGAGAAAGTAGCACCAGTTGTAAAAAAACCTGAAGAGAAAGTTGTTACTAAAAAAGAGCTTGATGCAATAATTTCAAAAACAAACAAACAAAATGAACAAAAAGCTAAAGAGCTTGAAAATATTAAAAAAGAGCTTGAAAATATTAAAAAAGAGCCAGAACAAGTTGTTTTTGTAAAACCTAGAGCAGATATACTTAGTGAAGATGAAACTACTCAAGAGAGTGTTAGAACTTTTAGTATTGAAAAAACTGTTTTACCTTTTTTAAAGATATCAATTGCTGATAATAAACTTCATATTATGACTGATTATAAGGTTACAAAAAAGTTTAACCTTGATAAAGAGAATAAAATTGTATTTGATTTCAAAGCAAAAACTGACTTTGCAACACAAAGAGAGACTTTTTTGGATACAAATTTCAAAAGCTTAACAGTAGGAAATCATAAAAATGCAGGTTTCTTTAGAGTTGCTGTAGAACTTAGCGATAATCCATCTAAATACAATGTAGATGTAACTACGGGAAATATTACAATCTCTTTAAAGTAGATAGATAAAACTATCTACTTTTGTTTTAAAAACATTGTGAGATTCAGAATAATTTGATAATAGATTTTTCATACTATAAGTCCCTTTTTTTAAATGATTTTATAATAGTTTTTATTAAAATCAATTTTATATGTGTACAATAAAAATTGATAATATTAACAATCAGTGAGTCATAATAGATATTATAGGATCTACAAGCATATAATTAATATTGCATGTCTAAATGAACTAAAAAATTTAAATTAAAATTTCTTATCAGCAAGAAAACCTATGCACTATGAAGCCTTGTCTACTCTTTCTTTTAAAACTCCCATAATCTCTTTTGCCAAATGAAAAGCTAGAGTTGGAGGAACGGCATTTCCAACCATTTTGTACCCAGCACTTAGATTTTTGTAACAAAACTTATGATTATCAGGAAAAGATTGCACTCTTGCACACTCTCTAATACTTAATCTTCTGTATAAATGTTCACATCCACTTATAAAGGCTTGCTTATCTTTTCCAATTTTTTCCATTTTTGGAGCTTGTGGATGAAGAGGTGCATGTCTTCCACCTGCTTGAATTGTAAATGATTGTTCATCCCAACTTCTAACACGATTTCTAGACATATACATAGAAGAAAATCCACCCAACATATATTCATGATTCAGAACTTCACAAGAGTTTAAAGTATAGTTTTTTTCATCAGGCAATGAAACATTATCTTTTAAATCCCAAATTACATCTTTGAGTGTTTTTTTATGATGAATTTTTTTAGGAAATTTAAAAGTAATATCTAAATCATTTCTAAATCCTATAAAAAATACTCTTTCTCTATCTTGAGCAACTCCAAAATCAGAAGCATTTAAAAGTTTGAAAGATAAGTTATAACCACTATCTTTAAAATGATTTTTGATATTTTCTAAAGCATCACTATGTCTTGAAGCCAACATCCCTGATACATTTTCAGCTAAGAAAAATAGAGGTTTTTTATCTCTTAAAACTCGAATAAATTCAAAAAACAGTTGTCCTCTTTTGTCATTTATTCCTCTTAAACTTCCTGCTTCACTCCAACTTTGACATGGAGGTCCACCAATAAGTCCAATAGCATCAGGAATTTCACTTGATGGAATATTTACAATACTTCTTCTATCAAGTTTTGTATCTGAAAAATTTGTTTCAAATGTTTCCCAAATTTCTTTATCATATTCATTTGCCCAAATAGTATTAAATCCTGCTTGATGAAAACCTAAGTCTAAACCACCAGCACCTGAGAATAGAGATATTATGTTCATTATTGAACCCAATCTTTGAAATTATTATATCCATCATCAGCATTCCATTTATAAACTTGAAAAAAGTTTGATAAAGTTAAAACTTTTTGAAGTTCTAATGTATGATTAATGTTTATTTTAGAACTACCATCAATTTCATTATAGTAGTACCATTTTCCATCTTCTTTTTTTTCAATCAAATGATAAGAATTGTTATTTTCAGCATAAACACCAACATAATCTAATGGATTTTTACCTAAATCTTTAGTTTTTTGATCTTTACATTTTATACCATTTATATGAACACCAAAAATATGATTACCTTTTTTTACACTTTTCAATAACTCATATCTAACCCAAGGTCTTTGATAAGTTTCACTACCAATTAGAACACAAGTATTTGATGTATTATTTAACCCATTATTAATAAGTTTCTTTAAAGCAACTTTTCCTTCTTTTTTCGCTTTTTCCCACATAGAAGAATCATAATATCCTGCTTCTTGAGCATTTAATTTAAATTGTCCATGATTTCTTACAACATTAGCTCTAAAATCAATAACATCCTGATAGTGGAAACTAAAAAATACTTTTTTTGCCATTTTAGTTTCCTCCTTGAGATAATTTTATACATTTTAGTAATAATTCAAAATAATTGAAATAAATAATAATAAAATAAATAGATAACATTATTAGAATACTTCCATAAAAAGGCAATGTACTAATAGAAAACATAATTTGCAAAACAGATTGAACTTTATCTTTAAATCTAACTGGATTCATATTGAAAAGATTATCATCTTTAGTTAATCTATAGCTAATAACCCAATCATGTACTTTTCTAAATAATCGTTCTTGTTGTAAATAATATGAGTCTAAAAACCAAAAAGCAATTAATGGAATAAAAGCTATAAAAATATGATTATTATTACCTTTGAAAAGTAATGTGGCAACAATAAGAGTTATTGTCCATGTTTTAACATTGAAAGAATTTCCTGCCATTCTCTTAATAATATCTTGTACAATTTTAACTTCTTCTATTAAAATCTTTTCTCTATCTAGTTTTTTATTATTTTCTGACATATGGTTTTTCTCCTGTTATCCAACTATTTAATAATACATATTTATCTTGATTCTCTCTAACCCATAATCTCATTTCATTTAATTGATTTTTTTCTTTATCAATATAATAATATAGTCCTAAATATTCTTCACCTTTAAAATTATCATTAAAATTATTACCATATTTTTTTAAAGGTAAAATACCTACCATCTTATCTTTTATTCCATCAAAATATCCAAGTTCCCAAGGCATCCATCTTGATTTTTGTGAATTATCTGATGTTGCATATATTAAACATTTAGATTGTTTCATTCTTGTTTGTAAAACTTCAGCTGTTTTTTTATTTATTTCATCTCTACTTAAGAGTTTATCTGTAATCCAATCTACATAAACACTAAAACCATAACTTTCCAATTCATTTTTTAATGCGGGAATAATTTCTCTATCAGCATAGCTATGAGATAAAAATATATCAAATGAATCTTGACTAATAGAATTTATATTAATACTACTTGATTCTGATAATAAACCCATTCTAAGCGAATTATCATATGATTTAGAATTATATAAATAATTCGTTTTTTGTTTTAATTCTTCATAACTGAATAATGCCATTTCATGTCCTTTCTATTTTTTATTATATTTTAAACATCAAAAACTTCCCATCCATCAACTGAACAGGATTATTTGGATTTTTGATTCTTACATCACTTACACTCACATTTGGATTATTCAGATTTTCTATTATCTGTTTATCTTCCGAAGGCATTGATTCATATTTGTCTTTTTTCATAAGACAAATAAGTTGAAAAGATTTTGTTTCATCATAACTATAAAGATAATTAAATATTTTTGTAGGATTCTCAATATGCCACATTCCTCGAATTCTAAGGTCTGTAATTCCAAGTGGATCAACTTTTTTTACTTTTCCAAGCTCGTTTGTCTCTGTAAATTCTACATTTGGAATAGATGTAATACCTGTTGAAATAGTGTCTTTTATTCTTTCATACACTTCTTTATCCGCAGAAAAACAATCACCATATACAAACCATAAAGATTTTAAACTGTTTGTATTTTTTGGAACATTGCCTATCACATAAAGCATATCTTTTATAATCCAATTTGGCTCACAATATCTACAAGCAGTTGTAATCATAGAACTATTTGAAAAAAGTTTTGCTTTTGGATATGAACTATTTAGTGCTATTGCTGTGTTGTGAGATTCAAGTTTTTTTATTTCTATTGCATCACTATTACGTAATATCAAATCAGGTGGATTATTTTTATTCCCACTATAAGAATAAGTTTGTGAAAAAGCAACAAGTCTTGTTGTTTCATTTGTTACATTTATAGTTCCTGCAAAAATATCTTTGATAAACTCTTCAAGTCCAGCTCCCATATTGTTTGCTCGATTATTGCCATTTGTTAGAGTTGAAACATTGCTTTGATAACTATTTATTGTGTTGATAAATGCTTTTAAAATATTACTCATAATTTTCCCTATTTTTTTAGATTATACCCTAAATAAAATTACAATATAAAAAATATTATGAAGTGTAATTTATGTTAGGAGAAACTAAAGCATATAGGATTAATTCATTTATAAAAAGTATTTATTATATTAATATTATATGATTTTTCTAATTTCTTTTGTATTAATTTCATACAACTTATTTATTCCATTATGCAATTGTTTTTTTGTCTCTAACAACTCTATAATACGCTCTACATACAAAGGAATACCATGATTACTCCAACCATAAATTGTAGGTTTTGAAATCCCAGAATATCTAGAGAATCTCGATATATTCATATCTATGCAGCTTATTTTCTCTTTGAATTGTTCTAAATTCAAAGTCGATTTCTTTGACTTTGTTCTAGTCTTTCCATAAATATTATTTTCATTTTTTCTATTATTTTTTTCATTCATATTTAAACCTTTATTAAGTAAAAGTATATTAAAATAATACAACTTATAAAAACATTAAGGAATTTTTATGAAAAGTATCAAAGCAATCGATTTCTTCAGTGGAGCGGGAGGTCTAACTAGTGGGCTTAAAATGGCAGGTATAGATGTATTTGCTGGTGTTGATTTTGAACCATCTTGTAAAGAAACTTATGAAAAAAATAATAATGCAATGTTTATTAATAAGAGTATTGTTGATATTTCTATAAAAGAAATAAAGGAACTTTTCAAAAGAAATACCACAAAAAATGATTTTACAATGTTAGCTGGATGTGCACCTTGCCAACCATATAGTATGATTAACACTAGAAAGAAACAAGATGATGAAAGAAAAACACTCCTTGATGAATTTAGAAAAATTATTAATGGGGTTAAGCCTCATTTTGTACTTATGGAAAATGTAAGCAGGCTAAATGAAGAAAATCCATACTTTTCAAAATTTATTGATATGCTTGAAAAAAATAATTACAAGTATGAATATAAAGTATTAAATGCAAAAGATTTTGGAGTTGCACAAAATAGAAAAAGACTATTTTTGATAGCTACAAGAATAAAAAAACTAAATTTATCATTTGATAATATTCAGAAAAAAGCACCTATTTATTTAAAAGATGTAATCTCTCACTTAGAGCCAATACAACACAATAATTCATCTAAAAGAGATATTTTACATAGGGCAAAAGAACTAAATGAAATCAATCTTAAAAGAATAAAAGCTACGCCATTAAATGGTGGATTAAGGTCTGCTTGGAATGAAGATTTAAGATTACCTTGTCATAAAGCTAAAGAAGTATTCCCTGATAACTATGGAAGATTAGCTTGGGATAAATTGAGTTCAACAATTACAACAAAATTTAATCAATACTATAGTGGGAGATTTGGTCATCCAGAACAAGATAGAGCTTTATCCTTAAGAGAAGGTGCTTTAATTCAAACTTTTCCGAAAGATTATCAATTCTTCGGAACAGATTACCAGATAGCTAGGCAAATCGGTAATGCAGTTCCTGTTAATTTATCAAGAGCAGTTGGTGAAGTTATTATTTCTTCAATTGCCTAATCCTATATCTTGGATAAATTAATTTGTATAAAATAATTTATCCATCTCTAAAAATAAATCTACAACTACCAAAAATCTTTTTGAATTCTCTTTAGATATTGTTTCATTATAACATTTTCTATCAGTAGTATGAAATGTTGCATTCCGTATAGCAACAATTGATTTTCCTAATTCTCTTATAGATCCTTTTATATTTCTTTGAGTATCAGGATTTTGAGAATTTGCCAATTGACTTAATTTAGCATACTTATTATTCTCACCATAAATTTCATTAAAAGCAGTTTCTCCATCTTTCCCTTTATAGTTATATTTTTTACATATATAATCTAACAAAGTATCATAAGAAGTAGAAATATTATCTTTTGCATCATTTTTAAATATTTGATCTGATTTTAAAATATATGTTGGAGTTATTGCTTGAGCAATCCATTTAAAATTTTTAACTTTTGAACTATCAACAGATGAATCTTTTATACTATTCTTAATTTTAATATCCAATAGTGATATAAGTTCTTTTTTTATTTCTTCATTAGAAACAGAATCTATTATACTTTTTATACTTTTAAAATCTTCACTATTCTTATATTTATCAATAGCAGTATCTTTTTTTTCTTTTTCATCTTGATCATATAAATTTGCATAAGATTTTAGAATTTTATTAATAATATCAAATAATTTTTCTGTTGTTTTTGTAGATTTGAGTGCAGTTCTATCAGTTCCTATATTATCTTGTTTCTCATCATCTATAAAATCTACATGAAGTTCACCATACAAATAAGCATATCCATAACTATTAGATGGATTTATATTTAAATATGTTGCTTCTTGACAAAGTTTACCTCTTGCAAATAATACTATTCCTTTATTTTCTTTTATAGTAACAGTTTTTTCTCTAGCAATTATAATCCCTTTAATTTTATTATTTTTAACATATTCAATATCTTCATTATGGGTAAGAAATTTATCGATATCATTTGGAATTAAATAATTTAATTTATTGCCAGCTCCTTTAATAACTTCATTATCTCTGAAAGCTTTATCTATTGTGTAATTCCCAAATTTAATAATAAATTTATCTTTATCTTTTTCTTCTCCATACATTATATTTAATCTCTTGGCAATAGATGAAGCTATATCCTTATCCGCAGGAATATTTTGCGTATTTTCAATTAAAAATACTTTTGTTCCATTTTTTTCTTTTGTAGATACTGCTTTATCATCAATTACTGCATCATAAAAGAAATCGCCATCTTTGGTATATCCAGTATCAATTTTTAATGTACTTTTTAATCCATCTTGGACTGTTTCTATTCTAAATTTTTTAAATAACCCAAAACATGCTAACTTTCCAAAACCTTTTCTCCCTGTCACTAATCTACCTAACTTTGTTCTAGTAGATGTATCTTTTCTTCTATTTAAGCCTACATTCATATAAATATTTTTAAGAGTGTCTAGCGACATACCATAACCATCATCATCAATTATAATTTGTCCGCGACTTTTATCTACATTAATATTCACAATAGTGGCATCTGCATCATAAGAATTGGTAATATACTCAATTAATACCCCAAAAATATTTTTATATAAATCCTCACCTAATTGAATAACTGCGTTAGCACCTACATTAAATTCTACTTTCCCCATATTATATTTCCTTAATCTTTTAAACTAATTATTTTTAATTAATCTAAGTTATCTTAACCACTACTATATGTTATTAAAAGTTAATTTGTGATTAAATTTATATAAATAAAAGATAATTAATATTATTAATATATAAATTAATAATACGAAGAAAAATTTCATAATATACTAAGTTAATCTATATATAATAAAATAATTAAATTATTTGGAAAATCTATGGAAAATTCAGAAATAAAATTTTCTCAGCGTAAAATTAAAAAGAACTATCGTTCTATAACTGGACATTTTCCAAGTATTAAAAATAATACTTCAATAGGTTTTGAATCAAAACTTGAAAAAGCTCATTTTTTATCTCTAGAATTTGATAATGAAGTAATCTCATATCAAGAACAGCCTCAAATAGAGATATGTATCAATGGTAAAAATAAAATTTATAGTGCAGATTGTTATATCAAAAGAGCTAAAAACTCAAATAAAAAAGATAGTATTGTAGAAATTAAGTATACAAATGAAATAGAAAAAAGAAAAGATTACTTCGAAAAAAAATTTGAAGCTGCAAAAACTTCAGTAAATAAATTGAATCTTGATTTTGAAGTTTATACTGAAAAAATACATAGTGAAATATATTTAGATAATTTGGATTTTTTATATAGATACAAATTGCAATCTATTGAAAATAAATATGAAGATCAGATATTAAAGATACTTAATAAAAATAATAAAATATCTGCTTTTGACTTGGCAAACTTAATATCAAAAAACCCTATAGAATACGGACTTATTTCAAATTGTATTTGGGATTTGGTATGCAAAGAAAAACTAAAAACTAATTTAGAGTTATCAAAAATTACTATGAATTCATTAGTGGAGCTATCTTATGAGTAATATAATTAAATTTGAAATTGATTCAAAAATATTTTATAAAGACTTAGAATATATCATTAAAGGTTATCCTTCTTTTAATGAAGTTTTACTCAAAAGAGATACTTCTCCATTTAATGAAAAAATCGTTAAAGTCCATGAACTAATAGTAGAGCCAAAAAATATAAAAGAAAATAAAAAAACATTAGTTGATCTAAGTGAAAAAGATTTTAATAAAGCAAACGAAAGATTTGAAATTATAAAATCTTTAATAGATAAAAAAGACCGAAGTGCAAATGATGTTTTAAAAATTGCCAAAAAATATAAAAAAGGTATTGCAACTATTTATAGATGGCTGAACACTTATGAGCAATATAGAAGTATTAGTTCTTTATCATCAAAAAGAGAATTTTGTGGAGCAAAAGGGAAAAGTAGATTAGATGAATCGGTTGATACTGTAATCAATGATGTTATTGAAGAATATTATTTAAATAAACAACAATATCCATTGCAAATGATTTATGATGAAATAGTATATAAATGTAGAAATTTAAATATAAAAGCGCCTACTAAAAATACTCTACGAAACAGAATTAATAGCCTGCATCCAAAAATAATTGCTAAAAATAGAAAAGGTATAAAGATTAATGAAACAAGAGGAATGCCTAGCAATTTTCCTGAAGTAAAAATGCCTTTAGATATTATTCAAATAGATCATACTAAAGTTGATGTTATTTTAGTTGATGATGAAACAAGAAAACCAATTGGAAGACCATTTATTACAGTTGCTATTGATGTTTATAGTAGAATGATTTTTGGTTTTTATATATCTTTAGAAGCACCAAGTTATTTTAGTGTTGGACAATGTTTATTAAATGCAATTTTACCAAAAGATGATTTCATTAAAAAGTATGGAATTAAAGGAGAATGGCCAGTCTATGGATTACCAAAAAAAGTTCATATGGATAATGCTAAGGAATTTAGAAGTATAAGTTTACAAAACTTTTGTAAAGAATATAGAATCGAGGATATTTATAGACCAGTAGCAAGACCTGAATTTGGTGGAGCAATAGAAAGAGTTATTGGTACATGTATGAAAAAAGTTCATACATTACCAGGAAGTACTTTTTCAAATATTTTTGAAAAAGGCAATTATGATTCTGATGGTAATGCTGTTATGACAATAGATAATTTAGAAAAATGGTATCTAGATTTTGTAATAAATGTTTATCATAAAACAGAACATAGCTCTTTAGGAATGACTCCTGAAGAAAAATTTTATCAAGGTTTATATGGAGTTGGCGAAGACAAATCTATTCCATTTCTACCTGTAACTGTTGCAAATACTTTAAAACTTAGAATGGCTTTACTTCCTGGAATAAATAGAACTGTTCAAAAAAATGGAATTACAATTGATTATATTACTTATCTTAGTGAAACGCTTAGAAAATATATAATTCCAACTCAATATAAAAAATTAAAACCTGAATTGGGAAAAACTGTCATTTGCAGACGGGATCCAAGAGACATTAGTAAAATTTATATTTATGATGAAGATATACAAGATTATATAACTGTTCCATATGCTGATATAAGAAAACCTAAAATGAATTTATCAGAATTAAGAGCTGCTATTGCCGAAGCTAGAAAAAAAGTATCTGGAAGAGAGTTAGAACAGCATGATATTTTTGAAGCGCATGAAAGATTACACTCTTATGTTGCACAAGCAAAAGAAGAGAAAAAATTAGTAAGAAGAAAAGATAGTTCTAAAAAACATCAAGAAAAAACTTTAAAAAATGACCAAGATAGAATCGATTACAAAGAAAATCAACCACTATCAAAAATTTACAACAATACAAATGATGAAGATGACTCAGATATTGAAATATATCCTATAGGCTAAATTTATGAATGAAAGAAACTTAATATCAGAAGCTATTGAATACTTAAGTAAAAGTGATGAAGAGAGAATCTTATACTGTAAAAAAGACCATTGGATTGGTTATGGTGCAGCAGTTAAATTAATAGAAATTTTAGAAGATAAATTTTTAGATCCACCTCAAATGAGACATGAAGGATTACTAATATATGGAGATTCAAATAATGGTAAAACTGCCATTCTAAAAAGAATGTATGAATTACATAAAACAAAACTTGATTATGTCACAAAAGATGGTGAAGCAATTTATGAGATACCAATAATATATTTTCAAGCACCAACAATTCCTGATGAAAGTAGATTATATAGCTTAATACTTGATGAACTTTGCGTACCACAAAATAGAGTTGATAAAGTTGCAACAAAATCTCATCTTGCTAAACATCATTTAAATAAACTAGGTACTAAAATGATTTTAATAGATGAGATACATAGTTCATTAAGAGGTAATTTAAACAAACAAAGAACTTTTATAGATGATTTAAAACAATTAAGCAATAGCTTATCACTAACAATTGTTTTAGCAGGAACAAGAGAAGCATATTCTGCACTATCAATAGGGAATGAAACAAGTAGTAGATTTCCAGCACTTGAATTACCTAGGTGGAATAATGATAAAAAATTTAGATCATTTGTAGCAACATATGAAAGATGCTTACCTCTTAAACAAGCTTCAAATATGGCAAATAATCCAGAATTAGTTAGCAAATTATTTTATCAATCAGAAGGCTTAATTGGTAAAACTGTAAATTTATTAAAAAAAGCATCTATAAAAGCGATCCAATCAAAAAGAGAATATATTTCAGTTGATGATATAGAATATTTACCAAAGTTGTAAAATGGCAAAAAGAAAAAGAGATACTTCATGGATTCAGAACTATTTCTTTTTGATAGTTCCTCGACCTTTTGAAGATGAACTTTTAAGTTCTTGGCTAACAAGAGTTGCAATTGAACATAAACGAAAATTATCTATTTTTTTAAGTTTATATGTAAAAAAGGAAGGTAATTCTATTTCAAGAAATGATTTAGATTTTTTATATGATGAAAAGTTATTTGAAGCTTTAGTAAATAAATCAAATCTTACAAAAAAAGATATTTTTAAAATGTCTTTAAGAAGTGAAGAAGGTTACCTATATTCTTGTAGTGATAATAATTTATATCCACCAAATCAAATTAGAAAACTTGTAGATAAAAGAAATCACTATGGACTAATGTATTGTCCCAAATGTTTAGCCGAAGATAAAATCCCATATTTTAGGAAAAAATGGAGATATCAATTTTATAATATTTGCACAAAACATGAACTATTTTTAACAGATAGGTGCTGGGTATGCTATGAAAAAGTAAATTTTTCTAAAATAACTCACAACAAGAATTTAGCAATTTGTAGTAAATGTGAAAAAGATTTAAGAACATCTGTTTGCAAAAATATTGAAGATTATCATAGATATGGATTAGAAGCTACAAAATGGTTTGAAAAAGGATTAGAAGATGGTTATTTTATAATTAACAATGAAATGATTCATTCTATTTATATTTTTAATAGTTTTAAAAGATTTATTTATTTAATCGATACAGCAGAAAAACTAATTTTAGATGATTTCCCATTAATTAATCAATATAAAGAAGTTTGTAAAAAAATCAACCTGTATAACTCCAAAAAAGCAAGTCTTATATATAAAGATTTTTACTTAACTTCAATGATTTATTTTTTATTTCAAAATTATCCATATAACCTTAAAAAATTTGCCAAAGATAATAATGTAACTTATAGAGATTTTTTTCATAGCTTAAAAGATACTTCTTTTTGGTACAAAAATTTAATCTTTGATTTGGTACCAATGGAAAACAAAAAAGGTAGAGAAATAGTTGAAAGCGAAGTATCAGGTGCAATTAAATATTTAGAAAGTATAAATGAACGAGTTAATATTATAAATGTTGCTGAAGTTGTTGGATGTCATCCTAGTATTCATAAAAGATTTAATAAGATTTATAAATTTTTAGTCAATATATAAATTTAACTTTTAATACCATTTAAGATATAATGGTAAAAATTCAAGAAGAGGAATTATGGCAAAAGCATCTCAGCTAAAAGCACTAATCAAATCACACTATGATAATGATTATACTAGATTTGATACTTTATCATTGCAAGTAGCTGCACATGAAGCTACACTTGGTAATAATTCCTTAGCACTAGAAGTAAAGAAACTTGTAGATAATTCAAAAAAGAATCGTACAGTAGAAGCGATTAATTCTAATAATGTAAAACTATACAATAATACTATTGATGAGCTATTCATTCATTCAAGACCAATATTAGATATGTCTGAAATAATCCTTTCAACTTCTAATCATGATAAAATAGTAAAAATTTTAAATGAATATAACAATCAAGAAAAATTAAAAAAACATGGATTAAAACATAGAAGAAAGATTCTATTATCTGGACATCCAGGTACTGGTAAAACAATGTCAGCTTCTATTATAGCTTCAGAACTTCATTTACCTTTATATGTAATACAAATAGATAAAATCATTACAAAATTTATGGGTGAAACTGGTGCAAAACTTAGACAAATATTCAAAATGATAGAGATGCAAAAAGGTGTTTATTTTTTTGATGAATTTGATTCTATTGGTACCGATAGAAGTAAAGATAATGAAGTTGGAGAAATGAGAAGAGTATTAAACTCATTTTTACAATTTTTAGAGAATGATAACTCTGATAGTTTAATAATCACAGCTACAAATAATATAGCTTTATTAGATAGAGCATTGTTTAGAAGATTTGATGATATTTTATATTATGATATACCAACAAAAGAAGAAATACTTAAACTTTTAAAACTAAGACTACAATCATTTACAGTTAATTTTGATTTAGAGAGTATTTTACCTAAGGCTTCAGGATTAAGTCATGCAGATATTGTAAAAACATGTAATGATGCTATTAAAGAAGCAATTATCAATGATAAAAAGTATGTCTCTAAGACATCCTTAATTCACAACTTTGAAATTATAAAAGAATCGTATAAAAAAATTAGTGAGGCGTAATAAATGCCTGATTTAAGACCTTTATTTATTAGTGGACAATGTAAAACTGATATAAGATTCACATCTCCTCAAAGAGGTGGAGGTAATTCAACTTTACCTTATAGAAATGCACCTGAACATGGAAATAGACTGTATGGAAAATTACAATCTCTTTTAACTTCTCAAACTGAACTTATATCTCAGAATGAGTCTTTAAATAAAGGAATTTATTTAGAGGTTTTAGGGATAGAGGGGATTGACTTAAATATAGAACCTCTTGAAAGTTCATCAAAAGATATTAGATTATCAAATTTTAAAAATACAAATCCACAAAAAGCTACACTATTTTTACCATTAGAGAAAAAAGATTTTTTAGAGAAAAAAATAAAAGAATATACAGAGAAATTAACTAAAAAAGGAAACCCAAGACATAATGATTTAATTGCGGTTATAGAAGATTTTAAAATTGCTACAATTAATTCATTTTGGAATGGTAAAGAAGATAAAATTCCTAGTGAAACTAAAGTATGGTGTGAAGTATGGTTAATTAATAATAAAAATACTCATGATGAAGATGTTATTTCAGAGTTTATAAATGTAACCCACACCAACAATATAGAAATTCGAACAGAATCAAATATAAAATTTCCAGAGAGAATAATAACTTTAGCAAAATTAAATGCTGAAGATATTTTGAATTTAATTGATTCATATCAATATTTAGCTGAAATAAGACCTTATGCAATACCAAATATAGCCTATACAAGTATGGAATACATCGACCAAAAAGAATGGGTAAATGAATTAAAAGATAGAGTGATTGTCGATTCAGATACTAAAGTTTCGATATGTATTTTAGACACTGGGGTAAATAATGTACACCCATTATTAAAAGATATCTTAAAAGATGAAGATAAACACACTTTTTTATCATCATGGGATGTAAATGATCACAATGGTCATGGTACTGAAATGAGTGGGATAGCGGCTTATGGAGATTTGAATGAATATTTAACTACTACAGCAAATGTTGAATTAAATCATACTTTAGCATCATATAAAATATTACCACCTACTGGAGACAATGAAGTAAACTTATGGGGATATATTACCTCTCAAGCCGTTTCGGAAAGAACTATTAAAGAATCTGGGAAAATACATATATTCTCAATGTCTGTCACAGCAAATGATACAAATGGAGATATACCTGATGGTACTCCAAGTTCATGGTCATCTGCAATAGATAATGAACTATTTAATGGTGATACGAAAAAACTTTTTTGTATATCAGCAGGAAATGCAGACTATATCGATGATACATTCAATTATATTAGCAGTAATATAATGGCTCCAATAGAAAATCCAGCTCAATCTTGGAATGCTTTAACGATTGGAGCTTATACACAAAAAGATACCATTACAGATGAAGAAGATGAATACATTGATTATGATGTAGTAATGGCACAAAAAGATGAAATATCTCCATTTACAACAACTTCTTCTTTATGGGATAAACAATGGTGTATAAAACCTGATGTAGTATTTGAAGGTGGAAATCTTTTGTTAAATACTACAAGAAACGATAAAACAGAACATGAAGATTTATCACTCTTAACAACCCATTCAAATATTTATAGAGATTTAATTACTTGGACATTTGCAACAAGTGCAGCAAATGCAGTAGGAGCGAATTTTGTAGCAAGATTATATTCTACTTTTCCAGAAGCAACACCTCAAACAATTAGAGGGTTAGTTGTTCATTCGGCTAATTGGACAGATAAAATGATTGAACAATTTACAGTATCAGGGCAATCACCAAAAGATCTTTATGGAATATTATTAAGAACTTGTGGTTATGGAGTACCTGATTTTGATAAGGCAGTGAATTGCTACAAAAATAGTTTAACTTTAATAGCAGAAGATACTATTCAACCATTTATTAAAATTGGTAGTGATATAAAAACAAATGTGATGAATCTTTATACTCTTCCATGGCCTAAAGAAGCATTAGAAGATTTAGGTTCTTTAGAAGTAGAAATGAGAGTTACTTTATCATACTTCATCGAACCAGCTCCAACAGAAATGGCTGTAAGTAGTTTTAATAGATATAACTATCCATCTCATGGGCTTAGATTTGAAGTAAATCACCCAAATGAAAGTATGCAAGAATTCAAAACTAGATGTAATAAACAAGATAGAACGGAAGACTATATATCAAGTGGTTTAAGTACATCAGATTATTGGAAAATTGGTAAAAATACAAGAGATAGAGGAAGTATAATATCTGATGTATGGAAAGGAAAAGCTGTAGAATTAGCTTCTTGTAATCACATCGCAGTATATCCAACAAATGGATGGTGGAAAACAAGAAAACATTTAGAAGCTTATGATAATGTTACTAGATATACTTTAATTGTAAGTATTTATTCTCCATCTAATGATATTGATATATACACACCTGTACTTACACAAGTTACTATTCCAATACAAACTCAAATCCCAATATAATTATTTTTATATTTTAAAATCATTTCCGAATTATACTTATTGCCTAAATAAGATTATTTTATCATCTATTTATTATTAATTAGTCCTATTTAAATATTTTTTATAGTTAATCTTTCAATTAATCTTATTCTTAAAATTTTACTCCAAACTAATGATAATAAAGAATTATGGATAATATATGTTAAAACCAAATTTAATTAAAATTCAAAATTTTATTAATATAGCATTAAAGAAAAAACCAATATCTTCTGAAACTTTAAATATATTTATTGATCAACTTAAATTATTGAATAACGTAAATCCTGAAGCAACTGAAGAAAATCAAAAAACATTTATAAGAGATTTTCTAATAAATACTTTTAATTATAAAATAAATACTTCTGGAGATATAGATTGGGCAATTTTTAATGAATTTAATAAAGTAGAAGTGATTATTGAAGTAAAAAGAATCATAAATGAATCAGAAATGGTAAATAAAGAAAATTTTCTTAGAAAAGCATTTTTTGAAACAATATTATATTTCATGAAAGAAAGAAATCAAGGAAACGTAGATTTAAAACACATAATTATAACAAATGTTCATAATTGGTATATTATTGATGCATCTGAATATGAAAGAATTTTCTGGAATAATAAATTATTTAGAAAAAGATTTTTAGACTGGGAAAATAAAAAAACTTTAGATGATAGAACGGAGTTTTTCTATTTTTCAATTGCTAAACCTTTTTGTGAATCTTTATTAAATACCAGAAGGGAATCCTTATTTGATGATATCTATAATGAATTAATAGAAGTAAGTTCTTTTACATTAAAAGAACTTAATTATAATAATTCAGAGAACAATTTAAGTAATGTATATAAACTACTAAGCCCTGATACATTATTAAAAGATTTTACTCCCAATGATAGTAATTCTTTGAATAAAAACTTTTACGATGAATTACTTTATATATTAGGATTAGAAGAAGCAAAAGTTAATGGTAAAAAAAGAATTATAAGAGTAAGAGAAAATAGACAAGATGGATCTTTCTTTGAAAATATTTATTCTAAACTTGATAGTTATAGTGAACTATCTAAAAATGAAGACAAAAACTTTAATAGCATAATTTCATTAATTATAGTCTGGTTAAATAGAATTATATTTTTAAAGCTTTTTGAAAATCAACTTACTGGATTTTCTAAAAATGAAAATTATGCTTTTCTTAAAAAAGAGTTTATTAAAGATTTTGGTGAACTTGAAAAGCTTTTCTTTCATGTATTATCTAAAAAACCAAATCAAAGAAATGAGGAAGTAAAAAAGAAATATAGTTTTATACCTTATCTAAATAGTTCACTTTTTGAACAATCTGAAGAAGAGAGAAAATTAATGCTTATTTCTCAACTCGATTCTACTTCAAAAATTAAAATTTATAAAAATACTGTTTTAAAAGATTTTAATGGTAAAAAGATGTCTGGGGAGAGTAATCCTCTTCATTATTTATATGACTTTTTGAATTCATATAGTTTTGGAAGTTTAAATAATAGTAATACCATTGAAGACCAGCACAAAGAACTAATTAGCTCATCAGTATTGGGATTGATTTTTGAAAAAATAAATGGCTATAAAGACGGTAGTTTTTATACTCCAAGTTATATTACTACATTTATGTCAAAAAATATTCTAGAAAAAATAGTTGTAGATAAATTTAATGAAATCAAAGGTTGGAATTGTAATAATTTAAACGATTTGTATAATAAAATTGAAAATATATCTGAAGCAAATGATATTATTAATAGTTTAAGAATATGTGATCCTGCAGTTGGAAGTGGGCACTATTTAGTTTCAATGCTAAATGAAATAATTAAATTAAAATCAGATTTGGGTATTCTAGAAGATAAAAATGGAAAGAAAATTAGAGATTATAAAATCTTAATAGAGAATGATGATTTAGCAATAAAAACTATAGATAATGAATATTTTACTTATAAAAGGCCTAAGACCGTAAGCGATAATCATATTGTTCAAGAAACAATATTTTTAGAAAAACAAAAAATTATAGAAAATTGTTTATTTGGAGTTGATATAAATAGAAACTCTGTTAATATTTGTAGATTAAGATTATGGATAGAACTATTAAAACACACTTATTATACCGAGGAAAGTGGCTTTGAATATTTACAAATCTTACCGAATATTGATATAAATATTAAAGATGGAAATTCATTATTAAGTAAATTTCCATTAGTAGATAACGAAAATATACCAAAACAAGTAAAAGAAAAAATAGATAACTATAAAGGGCTTGTAAAAGAGTATAAAAGTAGCAAGGATAAAATAGAGAAACATAAAATTAAAGAACATATACTTAATTTAAGAAAAGAGTTATTCTTAGATTTCAACAATAATTCAAAACATGTTTTAAATTTAAAAAAATTACTTAATGGCTACACAAATAAGAAAGAAGTAAAAAAAGGTTATGTGCAACAATTTGGATACGAAGGTTTATCAAAAGAAATAGTATCAAATTATGTTAATGCAACATCTAATAGTTTATTTGATATTGCTAGTACTATGACTAAATCTCAATTAGCTGAAGCACAAAAGATAAAAAATGATATGCTTAAAATTATTAATAAAATATACTTAGATATAAAAGAAATAGAAAGTAATAAAATATATGAAAATTCTTTTGAATGGAGATTTGACTTCCCTGAGATCTTAGATAATGATGGAAAATTTTTAGGTTTTGATGCAATTATTGGAAATCCTCCATACATAAGAGAACCTGATAATAAAGAAGCTTTTATTGGATTACACGATGCATCTTGCTATAAAGGTAAAATAGATTTATGGTTTTTGTTTGCTTGTAAAGGAATAGATTTATTAAAAAACAATGGTAGATTGTCTTTTATTGCTACAAATAATTGGATTTCTAACTATGGAGCATCAAAATTTAGAAATAAAATTCTAAAGACTACTAAAATTGAAGAGTATATTGATTTTGGTGAGTATTTTGTTTTTGATAGTGCAGATGTTCTTACAATGATATTTACTCTTAAAAAAACAGAAAATATAGATGATTATTATTGTGAATATTCGAAAATATTAGATAAGACAATAAAAGAGGAAAATGTAAAAGAATTTTTAAACAAAGTACCACATAAAAAAATACTATCATATAAATCATTGATGATTAATGAAAATTTAATTGATAAGAATATAGTTTTCTTAAATAATGATATTAAATCTATTTTAAATAAAATTGAAGAAAAAAAGAATTTTAAGTTAGATGAAAAAAATGAAATAACGAATGGCGTGCAAGTGCAACAAGAATTTGTTAATAAAAAATCTTTGGAGAAATTAGGGGAAAATTATAGATTAAATGAAGGTATTTTTATTTTATCAACAAAAGAATTAAAAAACTTAAACTTAAATTTGAATGAATTAGAAATAATAAAACCATTATATACTTCAACTGAAATTTATAGATACTGTACTCAAAAAGACAATAAATACTGGGTTATATATACTGATAGCAGTTTTAAGAATGTAGAAAAAATGCGGGATTATCCAAATTTAAAATATCATTTAGATAGATTTAAAAATATTATCACAACAGATAATAAGCCTTATGGTATTCATAGAGCAAGAAATGAATATTTTTTTAAAGGAGATAAAATTTTATCTTTAAGAAAATGTGTAAATAGACCTTTGTTTAGCTATGTTGATTTTGATAGTTATGTAAATCAAGCATATTATGTAATAAAATCAAATCGAATTAATTTAAAATATTTAACTGCACTTTTAAACTCTAAAATAATTACATTTTGGTTAAAGTATAAAGGGAAAATGCAAGGTGACAATTTTCAAATTGATAAAGAACCATTATTAAATTTACCAATTTTAAATATTGATAATAATCATATTTCAATGGATAATATCAATAATCTAATAGACAAAATTATTCTTATCTCAAGGCTTAATTCTACTGATAGTACAGAAGAAATAGTTAAGTTAGAAAATAATTTAAATAAAATATTTTATGAGTTATATAATCTCAATGATGATGATATAGAAAAAATCGATGGAATTTATTAAAGAAGTATAATTCTTTATTATCGTTAATTGATTCTATCAAAATAATTCTAAAATAATATATAAAACTCTCATACTTCATAGCATTAAAAGTAACTAATAACTAAACTCCCACTTTTAATTTAAAGGAGTTACATGGTATTACCAAAAGCAATTGAAAAATTTAGATTTCATTGTGTTTATGAAAAGAATCTAAGTTTAAAAACTATGCATGCTTACGATGCAGATTTAAATCAATTTTTAGAGAAATTTAAAAATTATAAAATAAATGAAATATCAAAATTTGATCTAAAAGATTATGTTGAAAGTTTATTTAACCATCCTTACAAAATAAAAACTATAAAACGAAAAATAGCGGTATTAAAAACTTTTTTTAATTACCTAGAGTTTGATGAAATTTTAGAAATAAATCCATTTAGAAAATTAAGACTGTCTCTAAAAGAACCAAAATTACTACCTAAAACACTAGATATTAAAGAAATTAAAACTATTTTAAAATATCTATATGATTTAAAAAATATTTATGATAAATCTACTTTTAGATACAACCTTCTAGTAAGAGATATAGTTACCATTGAAATATTATTTTCAACTGGAATAAGAGTATCTGAACTATCAAATTTAAAGAAAAATGAAATAAATATAAAGCAAGGCATTATCAAAATATTTGGCAAAGGCTCAAAAGAAAGAATAATGCAAATCTGCGACAAAGAAGTTTTACTATTATTAAAAGAGTACTGCATATTATTTAAAATAAAAGATAATGAAACTAAACATTTTTTACTAAATAGATTAAATAACAATTTTTCAGAACAATCTATTAGAGCTATGATACATAAATATGAAGAAAAATTAGGTCTAAAAAGTGTTACTCCTCATATGTTTAGGCACTCTTTTGCAACACTACTCCTAGAAGAAGGAGTGGATGTAAGATATATCCAAAATATGTTGGGACATTCTTCAATATCAACTACCCAAATCTATACAAAAGTAAATACAAAGCATCAAAGAAAATTACTCAATACAAAACATCCAAGAAGAACTCTAAATTTTCTTAATTAATAATAAACTAGACTTAAAAAGTCTAGTTACTCCAAGTAAATTAATTATCGTTAATTGATTTTATACAAAGGTTACTAAATTTATTATTATAAAAATAATTATTTCATCTAATTATTTACCCTAAAAAAGTGGCAAAGTAAACTAAACTATATTAGTTAAAATCCTATTGTATTATTTTAATTTCCTTTTAGTAGAGGTTTCCCACATTCTTCTAATTTTTTATTTAATTCTACCATTTTTTCTTCAGCAATTTTAGGCTGTACATAACAAAATTGAAAAAGTGATTGAAGAATGTCTAAACACCATTCTGCTTCCCCCGTTTCTACATTTACTATTTCACCTGTATTTTGACTTTTTATAGGATGAGCTGAAAAATTACCAATTTGTCTTATTGCATCTAGTTGTTTAGAAATATATTCTGGAACTTTCGTCATAACTTCGTCTATCTCTTCAGATAAATTCTTTTTCTTAATTTTAAAATGTTCATGAATAATAGTTTGTAAACATCTTCTACTAAGAGCTGCACTAGCTTTTGGGCTATCATTTAAAATTAATCCAGCTTCATTGAAGTCTTCTGCAATATGTGATGGCACTTCATTTGGTGCATTGTCACATGAACTAATTTTTGGATAAACTAGAAATTCATTTTTTAAGTTTATATCACCAGAAAAAGGAGTATTTAGTAAAAATATTATCTTTTTTTTACAAGAAGGACAGTTTTCATACCTAACATACCAATAATACTTATTATCCACACCTAGTTCTTCATTTTGGAAATTTATATGTATATAATTTTTACAATGAGGACATTTCATATCAAGTTTCCTTTGCTATTATATTAAATCAGATAATACCAAATATTATAAGTAAATACTAGATTTTTTTCAATAAATTAAAATACCACATTGCAAGTTGCTTATCTTCTAAATCTTCATTTCTTTCATGATATTTTCTATCAAATGTAGGATTAGAATTCGAATATCTTTGTTTTATTTCAAGTGGATTCATATTATATTTACAATATAAATTGATAAATTTATTAAAATCACTATCTTGAATTTGTCTATTGGATGTTAGTACCCAAGTAGAGCTTGCAGAAGATGGTTTATTTTCTAACTCTAATAATCCAAAAAAATAGTTGTCATACTGGAATGTAACAGTTATATATTTTCTAGCTCTTTTATTGATTTTACATTTAGGATTAATTTGCTTTTTACCATCTTCAACATCTAAAGTAAATTGTTGTAACTCTTTCTCTTCACTTATATATAAATCTTTTATATCTTTTCTTTGTACTAAATATCTAATATATTGTCTAAATACTACAAAATTATCTATTTCATTTAATGGATTATATGAAGTATCTTTAACAAATTCACTTGAAATTACAACCTTTCTAATATTTGAATTCCCTTTTGAAGATGATTGTGTTAAGCTTAGATCTATTATTTCATCACTTTCTTGGTCTTTATATATTTTTAATAGATTTTCAATAACTTCTAATGATGATTCTTTTTCATCAACTTGAATATCTTTTAGGCTACCACAACTCTTTTTTCTATTCTTTTGATTAGATGTTTGTGTATATTTTTTACTAGCATGAGCTATTTGAAGTATTTCTGTTGTTTCATCTGGTACTTCTCTTTCTATAACTGGAAGATTATCTATATCATCAATATTTAGAGTTATTTTATTTTTTTGAATATATTTTGTGAGTTTTTCGAATCCTATACTAGAATAATCATTTATAATTTCATGAATAAAGTAATAAATTTCATTTGTAACTTTATTTTTAATAATTGAACTTCTTGTATCGATTTTAAATTGTTCTTTTGTTGGAAAATTAAATTTAAGATGCATTTTATAAATATCTTCATCTAAATTTTTTTCTTGCATATACTTCAAGTAATTATGAATATAGCTAGATACATTATCAAACTCTTTAATTGCACTTTTTTGACAAGCAAATCTATGTATAATAGCTGCATCTTCATCTGTTTTATATTTAGGCAAAACTATCTTTGCATCTTTAGGATTATCATCACAAAGTATATATAATTCTTTCAATGTTGAATCAAGAACAGCTTCTTTTAAAGCAGAAGATCTAAAATAGTAATATATACCAATTGCAAAATGTGGGATAATTAAATTAACACCATCTATTTCTACTAGGTAACAATTTATATTTTCAGCAGTCTTTAGATATTTTTTATTCCAACCAAGCAATATTCCAATTGCATCTTCATTTAGTAAATCTTTTAATTTTTTTAAATTATTTTCATTAATAGTTTTTGAATCAATAATAAAACTTTTTTCTTCTATACTATTTTTTCTATCAACTTTTTTACCATTTTCATAGTACTCTAAAAATTGATAATGCGTGAAAAATAATTCAGGTGATACTGGGTATTTAAATACTTCTTTTTTAGTTATATTTTTAACAACTACTTCATAGTTACTATTACCATATTTATCTTCATCAAGTACAATTTTAAGGGGAAATATGAACTGAAAAGTATCATCAGGATTATTCTTCATAAACTCTGGAATGATACTTTTTCTAGTTGACATGATTAAATAATTCTCTCATTATCATTTTTTATTTTACATATTATCAATTTATATTGACTCATTATCATTTTTTATTGCTTGTGACAAACCTATTCAAATTTAAATGTATAATATCAAGTGCAGCTGGTGTAACTCCAGATATTAAACTTGCATTATATAAAGTTGGTGGTCTATGCTTTTCAAGCTTCTCTATAACTTCATTTGAAAGCCCTGGAAGTCCTTTGTAAGAGAAGTTTTCAGGTATATTTAGTTTTAGCATTTTCTTCATTTTTTCTATCTGTTTTTGTTGCTTTTGAATATATCTATAATATTTCGCTTCTACAATTATTTGCTCTTTTAAATAATCATCAAGCTCTTTTAAACTAGGAACCAAAATATCTAATTTTTCAATATCTATTGTATTTCTTCCTATTAAATCAACCAGTAAAACCTTATCATTTATTTTCTCTTCTCCAATAGATTCTAAAAGTTCCAAAGTCTCTTTTTTAGAAGTTATCCAAGTATTTGCCATATAATTAATTGCATCTTCAAGAACTTTTCTTTTGTTTTCTACTTTTGCAAATGTTTCATCATCTATAAGTCCTAATTCATGACCATATTGGCTAAGTCTTATATCAGCATTCTCTTCTCTTAAAAGAAGTCTATACTCAGCACGGCTTGTAAACATTCTATATGGTTCGTGCGTTCCTTTTGTAACTAAATCATCAATTAAAACACCAATATATGCTTCATCTCGTCTTAAAATAAAAGGCTCTTTTCCATCTATTGCTAAAGATGCATTTATACTTGCCATCAATCCTTGAGCTGCTGCTTCTTCATATCCTGTTGTTGCATTTATCTGTCCAGCATGATAAAGATTTTTTATCTTTTTTGTTTCAAGTGTGTGTTTTAACTCTGTTGGATCAACATAATCATACTCAATAGCATATCCATATCTTATAACTCTTGCATTCTCTAAACCTTTTACGCTAGCAATCATTTGCTTTTGAATCTCAATAGGAAGTGAACTTGACATACCATTTATATAATACTCCGTACACTTAGCAGTTTGTGGCTCTAAAAATAGTTGATGTCTCTCTCTTTCGCTAAATCTTTTAACTTTATCTTCAATACTAGGACAATATCTTGGACCTGAACCTTGAATTTGTCCTGTATAAATTGGGGCTCTATGAAAATTTGCAGCAATTAACTCATGAGTGCTTAAATTTGTATAAGTTACATAACAAGGGTATTGTGTAGGATTAAAATCTTTTTTTGATGTTCTAAATGAAAATGGTGTAGGTTTTACATCGCCACCGTGAGTCTCCATTACTGAAAAATCAATACTATTTGCATCAAGTCTTGAAGGTGTTCCAGTTTTAAGTCTTCCAACATTTAATCCAAGCTCTTTTAGTTGAATTGAAAGAGTAGTAGATGGCAACTCCCAAGCACGACCAGCTTCATAAGTATTTTCACCAATGTGAATTAAACCTCTCATAAAAGTTCCAGTTGTAAGAATAGTTTTTAAAGATCTAAACTCTTCTCCAAGTTTTGTTTTTACTCCTAAAACTTCACTATTTTCAACTATTAAAGAAGTTACTTCATCTTGATAGATGTCCAAGTTTGGTGTGTTGTGACAAACTTTTCGCATATACTCTTTATACTCATCCATATCAATTTGAGCTCTTGTACCTTGAACAGCAGCTCCTTTTGAACCATTTAAAACTCTAAATTGAATTCCTGAGGCATCTGTACAAAGTCCCATCTCTCCACCAAGAGCATCAAGCTCTTTTACAAGATGTCCTTTTGCTAAACCTCCAATTGCAGGATTACAACTAGCCGCTCCAATTTGCTCAACTAGCATTGTTATTAATAGTGTTTTTTTA
Source organism: Aliarcobacter skirrowii CCUG 10374 (assembly GCF_003544835.1). Lineage (NCBI taxonomy): Bacteria > Pseudomonadati > Campylobacterota > Epsilonproteobacteria > Campylobacterales > Arcobacteraceae > Aliarcobacter > Aliarcobacter skirrowii. The sequence goes on from NZ_CP032099.1 coordinate 1,884,926, forward strand.
CCAAGTCTTGCACCTGCTAATGCTGCTTCAATACCAGCATGACCAGCACCAACAACGATTATATCGTATTGCATTTAATTTTCCTTTTTAAAGAGTATTAGAATTTTTAAATAAGAGTTAAAATTAGCTTCTTATGAATTTTTGGCTATTATAACCAAATTTTATCTAAAGGTTTTTTAAGTGTTTACAGGTTTAATAAGAGAGATGGCAAAGGTTGAGAGCTTTTCAAATAATATTTTAACTCTAAAAGCAGAATATATACCTAAAATTGGAGATTCTATTGCTGTAAATGGAGCTTGTTTAACTGTTATAAAAATAGGAAATAAAAATTTTAGTGTAGAGTTATCTCCTGAAAGTAGTTCTATTTTAGCACTAGAAAATTATAAAAATGAAGTTCATATAGAACCAGCAATGCAAATGGGCGATAGATTTGAAGGTCATATTGTTCAAGGACATATTGATTGTGTTGGAACAGTTGAAAAAATAGATAAAAATGGTAATTCAACAGATTTTTATATCAAAGTACCTAAAGAGTTTTTAAAATATATGATTCCAAAAGGTAGTGTTGCAATTGATGGTGTATCACTAACTATAAATGAAGTTTTAAAAAGTAGTTTTAGACTTACAATTATTCCTCACACAATTCAAAATACACTTTTTAGAAATTATAAAGTAGGAAGTAAAGTTAATATTGAAACAGATATGTTTGCTAGATATATTTATAATATGTTTAATAAAAAAGATAATCTATCGTGGAGTGATGTTGATAGAATTATGGCAGCTTACTAATCTAAAATTTCCTCATAAGTGTAAAAAAATCTTTTTTCAAGAGGTTTTGCATAAGGCTCTATTGTAGCTACTTTCATATCAGGATACTCTTTTATCTCAACAACTTTTCCAACTCTAAGTCCTTCATAAAAGATATTATCAAGTCCAGATGTTATTACCTCATCACCAATATTTATATTTGCCCAAATTGGTATAAATTTAACTTGTAAAAGTTTATCATCACTCTGTTTTGATGTTAAAATTCCAGAACCTTTGCTATTCCCAATAAAAACTGCATATGTACAATCTTCATTTCCATTTAAAAGTCCAATATTTTTAGCTCCCCTTTTTAAAGCTATCCCTGCAGCATAATTTTCAGAGATTAAACCAACTATTTTTTCATCTAACTCTTTATCAATTAAAACAGTTGTAAAGTCATCAAAATTTATATAAGACAAAACTCTTACAATATCAATTTTTACATTTATATTTGGTATTTCAACATTTATTAAAAACTCTTTTAATGAATCTATTTTTGAAATTGTTGATTCATATAGATATTTATACTCTTTTAATTTTAAATTTTCAGATTGAAGCTCTTTTATTAAAGCTTCTTGATTAAAATGGTTTTTAATATTTTGAGAAAAATTTATATAACCATTTATATAAGAGTTTTTTAACCCTGCAAAAAATCCAAACTGTTTTGAAATATACTCATCTACTTCAAACAAATAGATTAATCCTGCAAAGATAAATAAAGATAGAAATAAAAATCTCTTCATTTAGAAATTAGTTTTTCATCTCTTCTATAATTTTTAATAGTTCTGGCTCATCTAATACTTGACTTGTACCATATGCAACAGATAAAAGTGGATCTTCTGCAATTCTTACTGGAATTTTTACAATCTCTGATAGGTATTTATCAATTCCTCTAATCAAAGCTCCTCCACCTGTTATTATAATTCCATTATCAACAACATCTCCAGCTAAATCAGGTGGCATATTTTCCAAAACACTTCTGATTGCACTTGCAATCTCTTTTAGAGGCTCTTTTATAGCAATTCTAACACCTTCACTACCTAACTCGATAGTTGAAAGGTATCCAGAGTGATCTTTACCTTTAATTTGAATTTTAAGTTCAGGTTCAAGCTTAACAGCAGCTCCTACTTCAATCTTAATCGTTTCAGCAGTTCTCTCACCAATAAATAGATTGTAGTTTTGTCTTACATACTCAACAATAGATCTATCTACTTTATCTCCACCAACTTTTACACTTTTACATAAAACTAATCCACCCAAAGATGTAACACCAATCTCAGTTGTTCCACCACCAATATCAACAACAACATGACCATCTGGATCTGAAACTGGAATTCCAGCTCCAATAGCTGCTGCCATTGGCTCTTCAACTAAAAATACCTCTCTAGCACCTGCACTCATAGCTGACTCTTCAACAGCTTTTCTCTCAACTTGTGTAATTCCATAAGGAATACAGATAATTACCCTAGGTCTTATAAATGATTTTCTTGAATGAGCTTTTTCGATAAAATATCTAATCATTCTCTCAGTCATCTCAAAATCAGCGATAACTCCATCTTGCATAGGACGAACAGCTTGGATATTTAGTGGTGTCTTTCCAAGCATTCTTTTAGCCTCTTGACCTACAGCTAAAATTTTATCTTTTCCTTGTTTATCTACTTGAACAGCAACAACAGAAGGCTCATTTATAATAATACCTTTACCTTTTACAGAAACAATAGTGTTAGCAGTTCCTAAATCTATCGCCATATCACTTGAAAAAAATCCGATTAGTTTATCTAAAATCATTTGTTATCCTTTGCTTACTTTTGGTTCTTCCTCTTTTAGAATCACCTTTTTTGTAATTGTAATTTTTTTATTTTTAAATTTTGGAAGGTCAAACATAATATCAAGCATAATATCTTCCAAAATTGACCTAAGTCCTCTAGCCCCTGTTTTTCGTTTTATTGCTAAATCAGCAAGTTCAAGTAAAGCATCTTTATCAAACTCTAAATCTACCTTATCCATAGAGAAAAGTTTTATATATTGTTTGATTAAAGCATTTTTTGGTTCAGTTAAAATATGAACCATATCCTCTTTTGAAATCTCATTTAAAGTTGCAATCATATGCAATCTTCCAATAAGCTCAGGAATTAAACCATATTTTACTAAATCATCTGTTTCAACTTTTGAAATAAGCTTGTCTGCATCTGATTTTGTTTTTTTATCTTGATTAAATCCTAAAATATTAGAACCCTGTTTTCTTCTAATAATATCTTCAAGCCCATCAAAAGCTCCACCACAAATAAATAAAATATTTGTTGTATCAACTTGAAGTGAGTCTTGTCCTGGATGTTTTCTACCACCTTTTGGAGGTACATTTACTATAGCACCCTCAACTATTTTTAAAAGTGCTTGTTGAACTCCCTCTCCTGAAACATCTCTAGTAATACTTCTATTTTCACTCATTCTTGCAATTTTATCTATCTCATCAATAAAAATAATTCCTCTTTGAGCTTTTTGTATATCTCCATTAGCAGCCTGAACTAATCTTGTTACAACATTCTCAACATCATCTCCAACATATCCAGCTTCTGTTAAACTAGTTGCATCTGCAATTGCCAAAGGAACATCAAGATATTTTGAAATTGTTTGAGCAAGAAGAGTTTTTCCACTTCCAGTAGGTCCTATTAAAAGTACATTTGATTTATTAAGTTCAATATCATCACCTAACTCATCTTTTCTAAAAATTCTTTTATAGTGATTATAAACAGCAACTGATAGAACCTTTTTAGCTCTCTCTTGTCCTATAACATACTCATCTAAAATTGCTTTTAACTCAGAAGGAGTTTTTATTTTTAGCTCTTCTGGTTTTATTTTAGTTTCACTTTTAATAGAGATATCATCTAATTGTGTATTCATAATATCGTAAGCAGCACCCACACAAGCTTTGCATATACAAGCATTATCTCCAGTTATTATTGGATTTGCTTTTGTATCATTTGCTCCACAAAAATCACAAATTATTTTACTCATTTTCACTCTTTAAATTTCTCTCAAAAGGAATTCCTCTTTTTGTTTCAATTATAAAACTTGCAAGTTTTTTAACTAACTCATTTGAATCATTTTCAAAAAGATTTTTAGCAGCCTCTTGAAGTGGATTTCCCATACTAAATAGAACTTTATAAGCATGTTTTAAAGCATTTATATCATCTTTATTATCTAATCTTCTTCTAAGTCCAACTAAGTTTAAACCTTTAATTGTTGCTTTATTTCCCTCTGCTAAACAAAATGGTGGAATATCTTGAGCAACAGCACTAGCTCCTCCAACCATAGCTTGTGTTCCTATTTTACAAAATTGATGAATTGGTGTTAATCCACCAACTACAACAAAATCTTCACACTCAACATGACCAGCAAGCGTTGCTCCGTTTGCAAATATACAGTTATCTCCAATAATACAATCATGAGCCACATGAACATAACCCATAAATAAATTATTACTTCCAATAATAGTTTTAATATTTCCAGTAACTGTTCCTGGATTAAAAAGTGTAAACTCTCTAATTTTATTGTTATCACCAATTATTAGCTCAACCTCTTCTTCATTGTTAAACTTTAAATCTTGAGGAATTGATCCGATTGAAGCGTGAGAAAATATATGGTTATTTTTTCCAATTGTTGTTTTTCCAGTTATTAAAGAGTGAGAATCCACTATTGTTCCATCACCAATAATAACATCCTTGCCAATTATTGTATATGCACCAATTATTACATTGTTCCCTAGTTTTGCACCATCTTCTATAATGGCAGTTTTGTGAATATTATTCATTTTATTCCTAATTATTTATCAACAATCATTGCTTTAAATTCAGCTTCAGCTGTAAGTTTACCATCAACATAAGCTTTACCTTCAAAAACCATTAAAGTACTCTTCATCTTTATTGCTGTTAATTCATAATCTAATCTATCTCCAGGACGAACAGGATTTCTAAATTTAGCCTTGTCGATACTCATAAAATAGATAACTTTATTTTTAAGCTCTTCATCACTTAAACCTGAACTTTTTAGTGCTAAAACTCCACCGCATTGTGCCATACCTTCTAAAATCATAACACCTGGATAGATTGGATGACCTGGAAAATGTCCTTGAAATGCTGGTTCAGAAATAGAGATATTTTTATATCCTTTTATAACTTTTCCCTCTTCCATATCTGTAATTCTATCTACTAATAGTAGTGGGTATCTATGTGGTAAAATCTCTTGAATTTGCATAATATCAAACATATATTTATCCTAAAAATTGAAAATTGCTAAAGATTATATCTAAAAGAAGTTTAGTTTTTTATAATCTTTGCAACATTTTGAGAACTTCCCTCTTTTAAATAATCTTTTAAAAGCTTAGAGTTTTGAAAAAAATCTTCTTTATTCATATTTTTATAGTCATTTAATAAATTTTCAACAGTTACATTTTTTTGTAAAAATTCGCTATGAAGTGGTCTATTGTACATTTTTTCAAAAAATATATTTGCAAGACCTACATAAGGAAGTTTTACAAAGATTCTTCCAATAAAAAAGTCTAATTTTTTTGCAATATAAGCAAGAGTAAAAGGAGTTCCAATTAGTGCTGCTTCAAGTGTTGCTGTTCCACTACAAATAAATGCATATTCAGCTTCTAAAAGTGATTTGTGAGCATCTTTTGATATTGTGAATTCGCTAATATCTCCATAAATCTCTTTTATATAATTATCATCAAATTTTGATGGAATTACTAACACATACTCTTTGTTTGGAATATGTTTTATTAACTCCTTAAATATAGGCATTAAGTTTTTTATCTCTGTTTTTCTACTTCCAGCCATAAATACAATTTTTTCTGTTTTTAAAAGCTCTTTTTTAAACTCTTTTATCTCATCCAATAAAGGATGTCCTACATAAGTTATTTTTTCCTTATTGCTATATAACTCACTTTCAAATGGTATGATTGAGCAAAGCTTTGAGCAAGTTGCCTCTAAAATTTTAACTCTTTTTCTTTTCCAAGCCCATGCTTGTGGAAGAATATAGTAAATAATCTCTTTATTTGGATAAACCTCTCTTAATTTTTTTGCCAATGGAAGATTAAATCCACTACTATCCATCAAAAGAACTTTGTCGCAATCTTTTGCTAACTTTACAAGCTCATCTCTAAGACGAAAAAAGAATCTGAGTTTTTTTAAAGCATCAACTATTCCCATAATTGCCAAATGACTTAAATCATAAAGAGGATTTCCTAAATCTTTATCAAAAACACCAACAAACTCTACACTATCATCTAAATATTTTTTTAACTCTTTTAAATGAACATTTGATGATGCTTCCATTGCACTTACTAAAATTTTCATATTATCTCCTCTTTTATATCTTCATAAATAATACTATTTATAAAAATCTCATATTTTTCATCAATAATTTTATCAACAACAATCAAAGCACTTAAATCAAAAGGATTGTTTAATATCTTATTTCTAACTATAATCTCATCTTCAAATTTAAGTTGATTAAATATCAACTCTTTTGTTGATTTATATCTACTATTAGAGATTTCATTAAACTTATCAATAGTAATAATTTTCACTTCATCTTTTACTAAATAATTAATTCCATCTTTTACATAATCTATTTTTGAACTTGTTTGATTTTTATTTATTGTTGAATAGGCAAAAATATAAGAGGAGATAGGCTCATTATTTACTACAACTTTTCCACTTAGTAATCTATAGTTTAAAAATCTTTGTTTAATTATTTTATACTCTTTATTGCTCTCTTCAAACTCATCTCTTTTTTTATATAGCTCTAATCTTTGTTCAATTGATTCTGGTAAGATTTGATTTGAAATAGGATTAAACATCTCATCCATAATCTTTTTTTGATGCTCTCTTTGAGAAGATAGGCCAAATAGACATCCACAATAATTTTGTCTATAAAGACTATTCTCTTTTACTCTTAACCCTTGAATCTGAGCTCCATTTCCACTTCTGTAATCTTTAAAAATAAACTTTATACCTGTTTTGTTTTCTAAATAGTTTCCAATAATTTCAAGCTTTTCTTGAGATTTCTTTGGAGATATCAACAAAGTAGTAGTAAAACTACTTTCACCTAACTCAATAGCTTTATTTACACTGTTTGCAAGTCTATCATCATAACAAACGGTACATCTATCTCCTTTTTCAGGAAGATGCTCCATCCCTTTTACTTTTTTTAACCACTCTTCAAGATTATATGGTCCTTCAATAAGTGGAATTCCTAATTTTTTACAAGAGTATTCAACATCTAAATATCTAAGTCTATATTCACTATATGGATGAATATTTGGATCATAAAAGTATCCAATAAGCTTCTCATTTGGAAACTCTTCTTGAATTCTTTCTAAAAAATAGTGGCTATCCACAGAGCAACAAATATGTACTAACAATTTTGTCCTTTTTTTAAAATAAGGTATAATTATAGTTAAAAAAATTTTAATAAAGGGTTTCTTATCAAAAATATCATCAAAATATCTCTTATTGCTTCAATATTTACAGCATGTAGTATAAAAGAGCCTCAAATATCATCAAATAGTGTAACAATACTTTTTAAAACTCCAAATATAAAATTTCATGATAGAGGTTTTATCTATAAGTATAAAAACTATACAAAACTTCAAGTATTTAGTTTAGGAAATTTAATTTTTGATGTAGATATTTATAATGATAAAATTTGTAAAGGTGTTTTTAAATGTCAAGATTTAAAAACATTTAATAAAGAGAATTTAAATGAAGAGTATGAAAATAGTTTTTTAAAAAACTTACTAGATGAGAATAAAAGAATAAGCTACTTTAAAGATGATAAGAATCAAATAACAATAAGAGTAATAAGAGATTAAATAGAATAATGAATAAATACATAAATTAATATAAAAATAAATAAAGATAGATAAAAAAAGCCTTCACCTAAACACTTGGAGGTAAGTGAATAGATAAAGGCTTGAATAAATACTCAAGAGCTGGCAGCGACCTACGTTTCCACCGGGGGACCCAGCAGTATTATCGGCGATGAAGTGCTTGACTACCAGGTTCGGAATGGGACTGGGTATTTCCACTTCTCTTTAGCCACCAACAAGTTGAGTGAAAAAAGTAAATAATAAATACTCTTTGCACTCAACTCAATTAGAGTTAAGAAAAAATAATGCTAAAGTCTTGGCTCTTAAAAAAATTTGCATTTTTTCAAGTAAACGCCTTTTTTTCTTTCTAAAAAAATAAACACAATTGTCTATTAAACATAAAAAGATATGCTTAATAAGATAGTAAACCAAAGAAAATTGTTAAAAATAAGCCAAACGTTCTATTAGTACTGGTCAGCTAAAGGGCTTACACCCATTACACATCCAGCCTATCAACCAGCTAGTCTTGCTGGGAACTTCAGGGAAAGTTCATCTTAGAGTTGGCTTCGAGCTTAGATGCTTTCAGCTCTTATCACATCCCAACGTGGCTACCCAACGATGCTCTTGGCAGAACAATTGGTACACCAGTGGTTGGTTCATCCCGGTCCTCTCGTACTAGGGACAAATCTCTTCAACTTTCCTACGCCCACGGAAGATAGGGACCGAACTGTCTCACGACGTTCTGAACCCAGCTCGCGTACCGCTTTAAATGGCGAACAGCCATACCCTTGGGACCGACTACAGCCCCAGGATGCGATGAGCCGACATCGAGGTGCCAAACCTCCCCGTTGATGTGAGCTCTTGGGGGAGATCAGCCTGTTATCCCCGGCGTACCTTTTATCCTTTGAGCGATGGCCCTTCCACGCAGAACCACCGGATCACTATGACCGACTTTCGTCTCTGTTCGACTTGTAGGTCTCACAGTCAAGCTAGTTTATGCCATTATACTCAACAAGCGATTTCCATCCGCTTTGAACTAACCTTTGTAAGCCTCCGTTACTATTTAGGAGGCGACCGCCCCAGTCAAACTACCCACCAGACATTGTCCTGAATGAGGATAACTCATCGCAGTTAGTAACTCAAATATTCAAGGGTGGTATCTCAAGGATGGCTCCGACTCTACTTGCGTCTAGTCATCATAGCCTCCCACCTATCCTGCACATGAATATCCAAGCTACAGTGTCAAGCTGTAGTAAAGGTGCACGGGGTCTTTCCGTCTTTCCGCGGGTAGGAGGAATTTTCACCTCCACTACAATTTCACTGGATCCCTCTTTGAGACAGCTCCCATCTCGTTACGCCATTCATGCAGGTCAGTATTTAACTGACAAGGAATTTCGCTACCTTAGGACCGTTATAGTTACGGCCGCCGTTTACTCGGGCTTCGATCAAATGCTTCGCTTGCGCTGACATCATCAATTAACCTTCGAGCACCGGGCAGGCGTCACACCTTATACATCCACTTACGTGTTAGCAAAGTGCTGTGTTTTTGGTAAACAGTCGGGAGGGACTCTTTGTTGCAACCTCTTTAGCTTTTTGAAGCAAGTTCATATACCAAAGTAGGCACACCTTATACCGAAGATACGGTGCTATTTTGCAGAGTTCCTTAAAGAGGGTTCTTCCACGCGCCTTAGAATACTCATCCCACCCACCTGTGTCGGTTTACGGTACGGGCAACATATAATAAACTTAGTGGCTTTTCTTGGCACGACAGTATCATCGATTCTCCATCTCCTCCGAAGAGTGTCAAGAGCCTGTAAGATCTCGGTCTAGTGTTAAGCGGATTTGCCTACTTAACAACCTACATCCTTCGAGCCACACTTCCATCCGTGACCTCGATTAACTCTATGCGTCCCCACATCGCGCTTATATGTTGGTATTGGAATATTAACCAATTTGCCATCGTCTACACTTTTCAGTCTCGACTTAGGACCCGACTAACCCTACGATGACGAGCATCGCGTAGGAAACCTTGGGTTTTCGGCGTTAAGGATTCTCACCTTAATTATCGCTACTCATGCCTGCATGCTCACTTCTATCCGCTCCAGCACTCCTTACCGGTATACCTTCAACGCTGAATAGAACGCTCTCCTACCACTCAATTAAAAATTGAATCTAAAGCTTCGGTGTACATCTTAGCCCCGTTATATTTTCCGCGCAGAATCACTAGACCAGTGAGCTGTTACGCTTTCTTTAAAGGATGGCTGCTTCTAAGCCAACCTCCTGGTTGTCACAGTAACTCCACATCGTTTTCCACTTAGATGTAACTTAGGGACCTTAGCTGTTAGTCTGGGTTGTTCCCCTCTCGACGACGGATTTTATCACCCACCGCCTGACTCCTGTGATTCCACATATAGTATTCATAGTTTGATAGGGTTTGGTACCGCGGTAAGCAGCCCTAGCCCATTCAGTGCTCTACCCCTATATGCTACAACACAAGGCTATACCTAAATATATTTCGGAGAGAACCAGCTATCACGAAGTTTGATTGGCCTTTCACCCCTATCCACAAGTCATCCCAAGACTTTTCAACGTCAGCGGGTTCGGTCCTCCACTGGCTCTTACACCAGCTTCAACCTGCTCATGGATAGATCACTTCGTTTCGGGTCTGCAGCATCTGACTATTTCGCCCTATTAAGACTCGCTTTCGCTACGGCTTCGCACTTGGCTTAACCTTGCCAGACACCACAACTCGCAGGCTCATTATGCAAAAGGCAGTCCATCACCCTGATAAATCATAGGGCTCTGAATGATTGTAAGCTAATGGTTTCAGGTTCTATTTCACTCTGCTCGCTGCAGTTCTTTTCACCTTTCCCTCACGGTACTTGTTCACTATCGATCTGTAAGTAGTATTTAGGATTGGAGGGTGGTCCCCCCAGCTTCAGTCAAAATATCACGTGTTCCGACCTACTCAGGATACCATTAAAGTTATTGATGATTTTAATTACAGGAGTATCACCTTCTATGCTTTAGCTTTCCAACTAATTCATCTATCATCTTTAATCTTATATTATGGTCCTACAACCCCCAATGCAAGCATTGGGTTTGTCCTAATCCCAGTTCGCTCGCCGCTACTATGGGAATCTCATTTGATTTCTCTTCCTCTGGCTACTGAGATGTTTCACTTCACCAGGTTCGCTCCCCGCAGGGTAACATATATCTCTATATGCTGGGTTGCCCCATTCGGAAATCCTCGGATCAAAGCTCTTTGGCAGCTCCCCGAGGCTTATCGCAGCCTAATACGTCCTTCTTCGCCTCTTACAGTCAAGGCATCCACCATTAGCCCTTAATAGCTTATAATCGGAACCTAAAAAAATCTTACGATTTTATTTAGGGTCCTCTTTTCTTGCCTAAAAGTTTTAGTTTAACTAGAACTTTTAAATTTGATAATATTCTTTGGCTACTATCTTATTAAACATATATACAAGTACATACTATAATAAGTTAGTTGTGTTATCTATAGTTTTATAATTATCTTTTCAAATAATTATCTTTTTTAGATATGAAATTTTTTTATTTAAAATTAAACATTACTATTTAATTTTACGAAAAAATTTTAAAGACTTTAACATTATATTTTTAAATATCATTTAGTAACTTCTTTTACAAAGCTCTAATATAAATCTTATAATCTCTTATAAAACTTATATTAAAACTTAAGTATGGTGGAGAATAGCGGGATCGAACCGCTGACCTCCTGCGTGCAAAGCAGGCGCTCTCCCAGCTGAGCTAATTCCCCAAACCAACAATCTTTAAAGATTATTTAATGGTGGGCCTATCAGGACTTGAACCTGAGACCTCACGATTATCAGTCGAGCGCTCTAGCCAGCTGAGCTATAGGCCCATTCACCTATACTTTTCGGTTAAATAATCTTTATAAACCAAATATGAGTTGTTAAAAAATATTGTTTTTCTTTATTTATATATTAAGAACCAAATCTTAATAATATTTCTTTGAAAGGAGGTGATCCAACCGCAGGTTCTCCTACGGTTACCTTGTTACGACTTCACCCCAGTCGCCAAATCCACTGTGGAAGGTAGCTACTTTAGCATCCCCGCTTCGAATGAGTTCGACTCCCATGGTGTGACGGGCGGTGAGTACAAGACCCGGGAACGTATTCACCGTAGCATAGCTGATCTACGATTACTAGCGATTCCAACTTCATGTAGTCGAGTTGCAGACTACAATCCGAACTGGGAGATATTTTATAAGATTTGCTCCACGTCACCGTATTGCCGCTCTTTGTATATCCCATTGTAGCACGTGTGTAGCCCTGGACGTAAGGGCCATGATGACTTGACGTCGTCCTCACCTTCCTCCTACTTGCGTAGGCAGTCTGTTTAGAGTTCTCAGCCGAACTGTTAGCAACTAAACACGAGGGTTGCGCTCGTTGCGGGACTTAACCCAACATCTCACGACACGAGCTGACGACAGCCGTGCAGCACCTGTATATAAGTTTCTGCAAGCAGACACCAATCTATCTCTAGAAAGTTCTTACTATGTCAAGTCCAGGTAAGGTTCTTCGTGTATCGTCGAATTAAACCACATGCTCCACCGCTTGTGCGGGTCCCCGTCTATTCCTTTGAGTTTTAATCTTGCGACCGTACTCCCCAGGCGGTACACTTAATGTGTTAACTGCATTACTGCAAGATCTAGTCTCACAACAACTAGTGTACATCGTTTAGGGCGTGGACTACCAGGGTATCTAATCCTGTTTGCTCCCCACGCTTTCGCATCTCAGCGTCAATTGTGTTCCAGTAAATCGCCTTCGCAATCGGTATTCCTTCTGATCTCTACGGATTTTACCCCTACACCAGAAATTCCATCTACCTCTCCCACATTCTAGATCAACAGTTTTCAAAGCAGTTCTATAGTTAAGCTATAGGATTTCACTTCAAACTTATTAATCCGCCTACATGCTCTTTACGCCCAGTGATTCCGAGTAACGCTTGCACCCCCCGTATTACCGCGGCTGCTGGCACGGAGTTAGCCGGTGCTTATTCATATAATACCGTCATTATCTTCTTATATAAAAGGAGTTTACGCACCGAAATGTGTCATCCTCCACGCGGCGTTGCTGCATCAGACTTTCGTCCATTGTGCAATATTCCCCACTGCTGCCTCCCGTAGGAGTCTGGACCGTGTCTCAGTTCCAGTGTGACTGATCATCCTCTCAAACCAGTTATGTGTCATAGTCTTGGTAAGCCATTACCCCACCAACTAACTGATACAATACAGGCTAATCTCTTACCAATAAATCTTTCCCTTTTAAACTTTTGTTTAAAAGGAGTATAAGGTATTAGCAAACGTTTCCATTTGTTATCCCTTAGTAAGAGGCATATTACCTATACATTACTCACCCGTGCGCCACTTAGCTGACAACTATAGCAAGCTATAGCCCGTTCTCGTTCGACTTGCATGTGTTAAGCACGCCGCCAGCGTTCACTCTGAGCCAGGATCAAACTCTCCATAATTTTTTTTATATCTATTTTCATAAATATATATTTGTTATAGTTTATTTGAATCTGACTTTTTTGTTTTTAATTACTTAATTACAAAATTATCACTCAAGTTATAGACAAGTTATAATTTTACTTATACTTGTTTCTTCATAATATTTTTTTAACATTTCTCATATTCAGTTTATAAAGATTACATCTTCTTAAACCGTCTAATCATAATTTTAAAGATCTTAATTTTAAACCGTACTGGTCAAATTGGACGGGAATTATAATAGGAAAATCTTACTTTGTCAAGAGGTTTGCGCTTAACTTTGGCTTAAATTTTGGAATTCTTTTATATTAATCTTTTATTTACAATTTTTTTATATTATAATCCCCATAATATAGCAATTTATTGTTATATGTATTAAAAAAAAATCTTAAGATTATAAGGAAGGGATTTATGTACAATAGAGATTATTTGACAGATCAGACAAATAGTTACTCAAATGAATCATCAAAACAAGCATATATAATGAGCTTTTTAAAAGCTACTTATCAACTTTTTGCAGGTTCACTTTTAGCAGCAACTGCTGGAGCTTATATTGGATTAGGAATTGTTAACTATATAGCTGGTCCTATGATGTGGGTTTTGTTTGCTATTGAGTTGGCACTTATATTTTTTGTAATTCCTAGAGTTAAACATACTCCTGGTGTAAATTTAGCTGTATTATTTGTATTTACATTTATTACAGGTCTTACAATTGCTCCTCTTTTAACTGCAATTTTTGCAATGCCAGGTGGTGCTTCAATTGTTGGTCAAGCATTTTTAATGACATCAATTGCTTTTGGTGGAATTTCAATGTTTGCTATGACAACTAAAAAAGATTATGGTTTTATGGGTAAATTTTTATTTATCGCTCTAATCATTATGATTGTTGCTGGTATTTCTAATATCTTTATTCAATCTTCAATGATGCAACTTGTAATTGCAAGTGCTGGTGCTTTACTTTTCTCTGCATTTATTTTGTATGATACACAAAATATAATCAAAGGAAATTATGACTCTCCAGTTGAAGCAGCTTTATCTTTATACTTAGATTTCTTTAATCTATTTATATCGCTTCTTCAAATACTTGGTATTATGAAAAATAATGAGTAATTTATTGGGGTAATTTTGCCCCAATATACTATATAAAATATGAATAACAATTTTTTACGAATAATCGACGCAAACCTTAATAGACTTAGAGAAGGAATTCGAGTTGTTGAGGATATTTTTAGATATGTATATAATGATAAGGAATTATCTACTAAACTAAAAGATTTGAGGCATCTTGCAAGAGTTGAGAACTTTTATGAAATTTTAGAGTCAAGAGATGTTCAAAATGATGTTTTAAGAGAGTCTATTAAAAGTGAACAAAATAGAGAAGATTTAAACTCAATTTTAATTGCAAACTTCAAAAGAGCTCAAGAGAGTTCAAGAGTTTTAGAAGAGCTTACAAAACTTTCATCTATTAAAGATAGTGAAAACTTTAAATATATAAGATATGAACTCTATATTTTAGAGAGCGTTTTAACAAAAATAACTTCAAACTCTAAATAGTTTAAGTTATACTCTTTATACAATCTTTTTGCACTTTCATAAGATAGTTCGCTACTACCACTTACACCTGATTTTTTAATATAATCAAAAAGCTCTTTTTTGTTATCAAACTCTAATTTATAATTTATAGTCTCAAATTCACAAATAAAATATTTGTTAAAAGCTTTTTTTATACTATTTTCATCAAGAATTGGTGATCTATTTTTGCTTATATTTTGAATTGTTTTAAATGTATTTGAGGTAAATAAAACTGCATTTATCTCTTTTGTAATTTTAGATAGATGTTCTACTAACTTTTCTAAATCTGCAGACCATTGAAGAGCTGATGAAGATAATACAATATCAAAGTTTTGATTTTTTGTGTAGTCTATAAACTCTTGAGAATCAAAATTTAAACTTTTCAACTCTAGATTCTTTGCCTTAGGATGAAGATTACACATCTGTTTTGAACCATCAATAGCTAAGTATCTATCAAAATCCCAACTGATATTTGAAAAAACCTGACCACTACCGCAACCTAACTCTAAAATATTTTTAGGTTTTGATTTTAGCTCACGAATCAAAGATTTTGCACAAATTTGTTGGATTATATTATATGATTGATACTCTTTTGCATATTTTGAGAATTGATTTTTTTTTTGCATTGTTCTCTTTAAAAAAAAATTTAATATACATTTTATCTATTTTAAATTTAGTTTTGGATAAAATAAACACCATTTTTAAAAAAGGAATATAGATAATGACATCTACACTTTTAATAGTTCAAATTGTTTTAGCGGTGCTAATTGTAATTGTAGTTCTACTTCAAAAGAGCTCAAGTATTGGTTTAGGAGCATATAGCGGAAGCAATGACTCTGTGTTTGGGGCAAAAGGTCCTGCTAACTTCTTATCAAAAGCAACTATGGCTTTAGGTATTGTATTTGTAATCAATACATTAATTTTAGGTTATTTATATAATCAAGAGAGAAATAAAAGTGCAATTGATAGCGTAAAAATTGAATCGCTAATTCCTTCAAGTCCAATTACTGAAACAAAAGAGAACACAGCACCAGCTGCACCACAAACTAAGTAAAAATTTAAAGGAGTTTTATATGTTGAATGAAATTTATTCACAAACAAAAGAGCAAATGGAGAAATCTATTGAGGCTTTAAAAAGAGATTACAAAACTTTACGAACAGGTAAAGTAAGTGTAAATATCTTAGATAATATAAAAGTTGATTATTATGGAACAATGACTGATTTAAGTCAAGTTGGTTCTGTATTAGCAACAGATGCAACAACAATTACAATTAGCCCTTGGGAGAAAAATCTTTTAGGAGCTATTGAAAAAGCTATACAAACTGCAAATATTGGAGTAAATCCAAATAACAATGGTGAAGTAATTAAACTATTTTTTCCACCAATGACAGTTGAGCAAAGACAAGAGACAGCAAAACAAGCTAAAATCATGACTGATAATGCAAAAGTTGCTATTAGAAATATTAGACAAAACTCAAATACAAAAGTAAAAAATCTTCTAAAAGATAAAGAGATTACTGAAGATGATAGTAAAAAAGCTCAAGATGAGATTCAAAAAATAACTGATGGTTTTGTAGCAAAGGCTGATGAAACTTTAAAAACAAAAGAGAAAGAGATTTTAACGGTTTAATTATGAATATAGAACAAATATATAAAGAATCAGATGCTTTACTTGAAGGGCATTTTAAATTAAGTAGTGGAAACCACTCACAATTTTATCTACAAAGTGCAAAAGTACTTGAAAATCCAAAAACTGCGAAACTTCTTGCTGAAGCATTAGCTCTTGAGATTAAAAAGTCTGGAATTAAAATTGATGCAGTTTGTGCTCCTGCGCTTGGTGGATTAATTGCTGGATTTGCACTTGCAACTGCTTTAGATGTAAGATTTATTTTTGCAGAACGAGCTGATGGTGAAATGACAATTAGAAGAGGTTTTAAAGTAAAAAAAGGTGAAAGATATCTAGTTTGTGAAGATATTATTACAACAGGTGGAAGTGCACTTGAAGCTGCACGTGAGATTGTAAAAGGTGGTGGTGAAGTTGTGGCTTATGCAGCACTAGCAAATAGAGGTTTTTGTCAAAGAGTAGGAAGCAGCAAAGAAAGAAAAGATAATTGCAAACTACCACTTGACAAACCACTTTTTGCACTTGCAGATTTTGCATTTGAGATGTATAGCCCTGAAAACTGCCCTTTATGCAAAGATGGAAGTGTTGCTATAAAACCAGGTAGTAGAGGAAACTAATGGCAAAATGGAGAGATGTAAAACAAAATAGAGCAAAAAATATTAAAACTAAAACTGTTTTACAATCATCTTCTAATTTTGTTCCTCTTTTTACACGATTTAAAGCTTTTTTAACTGACTTTTTTTTAATTACAACTCCAATTTTATATATCGTTATCTATTTAATAATGGGTGGGGGAGTAGAGTT
Organism: Aliarcobacter skirrowii CCUG 10374; assembly: GCF_003544835.1. Lineage (NCBI taxonomy): Bacteria > Pseudomonadati > Campylobacterota > Epsilonproteobacteria > Campylobacterales > Arcobacteraceae > Aliarcobacter > Aliarcobacter skirrowii. The sequence goes on from NZ_CP032099.1 coordinate 1,902,162, forward strand.
TTCTCAAAATAGATTAGCTGGTTGGGCTATTATTTTATTTACAGTTTTATTTATTATTGCTATTTTTTGGCTAAAAAGTGGTCAAACTCCAGGTCTAAAAGCTTATGATTTAAAGCTTGTAGATAGAGAAACAAAATCTAGAGTAACTATTTTGCAAGTGCTTATTAGATATTTTGTTACACTATTTTCTATAATTTTATTTGCTCCTTTGTTTTTTGCCTATTTTAATAAAGATAGAAAAACAATCCAAGATATTCTTTCAAAAACAGATATTGTAAACGAAAAAGATGCTATTTTTTAATATATCAGCATTTTATTTTTTCTATTTTGCTGCTGTTGGAATATATGTAATTTTTTTACCAAAAGTTCTAAGCGATATTGGATATAGCACTTTTGATATTGGTCTAATTCTAGCAGTTGCTCCTTTAATGAAATTTGCTATGCCCTTTTTATTTTTAAAACATATAAATTTAAATAAATCTATGTTTAAAAAGGCTCTTTTTTTAACTGTTTTGGCTGTTGCCCTATTTTATATAACAATTGAACACTTCTATATTTTTATGTTAAATAATGCTTTTTTAGCAGCTTGTTTATCTTTAATTTTGCCATATCTTGAAGTTACAACAATTACAGTTTTAGGAAAAGATAGATATGGAAAAGCAAGACTTTATGGCTCAATTGGTTTTATGATTATTGCACTTGTTTTAGCAAAATCTCTAACATCTCCATTTATTGCATTACACTACTATTTAGCCGTTGTTGTAATTACTGTAATATTTGCTCTTCTTTTACTGAAAAATGATTTAGAAGCAAAGCTTAGTAATACTGGAGATGAAGTATTCTCTTTTTTAAAACATTGGGCATTTTGGGCAAGTATATTTTTTATGCAAGTTAGTTTTGGTGGATTTTATAACTTCTTTACAATTTATGAACTTGAGCATGGTTTATCTTTAGAGACAATATCTTATCTTTGGGCATTTGGTGTTGTATGTGAGATTTTAATGTTATATTTTCAAGCACCTATTTTAAAAAATAATCTTTTAGCAATCATAAAGTTTTGTGTAGGAATAACTATTTTTAGATGGTTACTTCTATATTTATATCCTCATTCACTTGAAATTGTATTTTTTACACAAGCTATTCATGCATTTTCTTTTGCTCTATTTCATAGTGCTGCTGTTATTTACCTATATTCACTTTATGATAATAAAAAATTAGCTCAGCAATTTATGTTTGGTATTGGTTATGGATTAGGTGGATTTGTAGGTGCATTTCTCGCAGGTGCTGTTTATGGAGAGTTTTTATTTTTATATAGCTTTATTTTTGCAATGCTATCTTTTATATCACTATTTTTTATAAAAAAACAGAAAATTTAACCATAAACTAAATCCATCTTTTTTTTCTAAAAATCATATATTGAGAAAAGATTACTAAAATTAAAATGCTAGTAAAAATATAAAATGCATTTTCGTTATTTGCACCTGGTATTCCACCAACATTTATTCCCAAAAGTCCTGTTAAAAACGTAAGCGGCAAGAATATTGCAGAGATAATTGATAAAATATACATTTTTTTATTCAAATCTTCACTTAATCTATTTGTCAACTCCTCTTGTATTAAAATAACTTTATCCCTAATAGTATCAAGCTCTTCTATGTGTCTCATTAATTGATCATTTGTTTCTCGTATCTCTATTTTTCTATACTCATCTATCCAAGAGATTTTTTCGCTAGTTAATTTAATCAAAGCATCTTTTTGTGGAGTTAAATATCTTTTTAAAATAATAGTCTCTCTTCTAACATTTAAAATTTTAGTTCTAAAATCTTGCTTTTTCATATCCATAATATTCTCTTCTAGATAATCTGTTCTATCTTGAATTTCATCGATAACATCATCTATTCTATCAATCATACGATTAGTTAATTCAACTAAAAACTCTGAACTACTTTTTACTCCTATCCCTTTTTCTAAATCTTCAACTATCTCTTCAATAGACATCAAAGTTCTTCTACTTGTGCTAATAATCATATTCTTTGATATATATAATCTAATAGATATCATATTTTCAGGTTTTGAGTTTGGTTCTAAATTTACACCTCTTAATGCAATAAGCAAAGAATCACCTAAAATAGTGGTTCTTGGTCTTGTTTCACCAGCTAAAAGTGCATCAGCAACAATAGAATCTTTAAATTGAGTTTGTATCCAATTTTTTGCTTCTTTTTGTGAATAGTCAAAATGAACCCATAAGATATTATCTTCTGTTTTATCAATGCTATTTAGCTCTTCATATTTTAACTTTTTAGCAGAGCCTTTTTTATTGATTAAAAATCCTAAAAATGGAACTTTTTTCACTATTTTTCCTTTTAATTAATCGAATAAACTATCTCTGTTTTTAGTTTTTGCTCTTTTATCTCTTCTAGTTTTAAATTTTTTAGCTCTAAATTCATAAAATCTTCAAATGTTTTAACACTATTTTGAGCAATAATTTTTAAAATCTCTCCTCTATAAGCCTTTGCAAAATGGCTTACAACCTTACCATCTTTTATAAATTTTAAAGTTTTATATGGTTTTTTTATAGTGTAAAACTTCTCATAAAATCCAGCTCTTAAATCTAAGATATCCTCATCTTTTAAATAATCATCAATAGCTTTACTAAAGTTATCACTATAAAACTTCTCTATTTTTAAGTTATTAAAACTCTCACCTTGCTTTAATTTATAATCAGGAATCAAATCACTTGCTTTTATAACACCAAAAATATTTGAAAAAATCAAAACATTTTCATCTATATAATTTTGTTCATTTTTATCTAAATTATTATAATTTAAATAATCATAAGCAACACCTTCATATCTTTGAATTGCTTTTTTAAGAGGTAAAGAGAAGATATCGACTCTATATTTTTCTATTACATCATCTTTTTTTGTTCCAAAAAGTTTTTCTAAATCACTTTTTGATGCAGTTTTTAAAAAATCATTATATGCTTTTACAATCTTTGCTCTTTTATTAAAAAGCTCTGGAAATATAAAGTTATTTTTACTAAAATCAATTTTATCACCACCAGAAATTTTTGTCTCACTTGGAGAAAATAGTATTTTCAATTTAAACTCTTTTTTTATAATTATAATTAGGAGAGATATCTCCTAATTTTTACCAAGAAAATGCAATAGCTAAATTAACACTTGCTTGTTTTGGTAATTTTGTTCCATCTATATGAGTAGATTTACTTGCCATTTGAGCAGATAATTCAACAGGTCCCATAGAAACTCCAGCTGTGTATATCAAACCAGAATCATCATTGCTTAATAAATTCTTCATTATTCCAGCATTTAAATCAAGAATAAATAGATCAAAACTAGCACCTCCTCCTACATATCTTGATTTCATACCATTTATTGATTCATTTTCAGTTAAATCAACATCAAAAGCAAGTTCTACAAAACTAATTTTATATGCAGCTCCAGCTCTTACCATTGGATCTAATTTGAAATCTTTACCTACTGTTCTATCAAAACTAGGAGAATTTAAATTTTTTCCCACAAGAGCCAAAGTTAAATCTTCATCAAAAGATGGATTATATGCAACTCCCAAATCTAAACCAACTGTTGTAGAATCTTTTTTATTTTTGTCAAAATCATCACTTATATCTTTATCGCTTGAAAAACTATGAAAACTACTATATGTAGTTCCTTTCATTAGCTTAAAAGCTCCTCCTAAATAGATATCTCCAAAATCTGTACCAAAAGCATGTCCATAGGCAACTGGTATCTCAATAACAGCAAGACCATCTAGCTGAACTCCTGTATTTTCATTACCCTCATCCATTGCATAAATTAAAGAGCTACTTTCATAATCTGTTGAATCAGTACCTAGTGGTGTAACACTATTATCTGAATTTAATTCATAATAGCTTCCACCATTTTCAAATATTAATCTGTTATATTGTTGATCTACTTTTGAAGTTCCAGCAACATCAGCATTTGCAAAAATACCAAAACCAAAGTTTTTAATCGCAAATGCTACATCAACTGTTGGTGCTACATTAAAAGATTGATTGTTTGCTCCTAGGATAATATTTTTTGATTGATTTAATTTTGTTAAATCATTTTTTGTTAAATCATCAAATGAAGATCCAGATATTGTTGTATTTTCAGCCAGCTCAACTAAATCAGAAAAATTTAAATCGTCCAGTTGACTAACTGTATCTAAAACTCCATTATCTCTATATCCAACTCCAACTCCTGTGTGAAATGCAAAAGTCTTTTTATTTTTTGCTAATAGAGCTGGATTATTGTAACTTGCAAGTGATGATGGTGATGTAGCAATACCAGCTCCACCCATTGAAGTTGCTTTTGAACCTAAAACTTGAAAACTAGCTGCATTTAAACTTGTAGTAAGTAGTGTTGCAGCAACTATTGATTTTGTTATTTTTTTCATACCTTCTCCTATTTCTATAATTGCAAAATTATAACAAGAAATAGAAGATTTGTATCAAAAATTACCAACATAAGATAAAAGCTTGTTATGATCTAAAATTTTAATATGACCTTTATCATTTTCTATAACACCATCTTTTTTTAGTTTTGCAAGTTGTCTTGAAAATGTTTCAGCAGTTATATTTAATATTTGTGCAATTTTTATCTGTCTTAAGTTTTTCAATAACTCTTCATTTTCTAACAAAAATTTTGCTATTTTTTCAATACTATTTAAAGATACATTATAGTTTATAAAACTCTCTAAATATTTTATCTTTTTAGTTAAAGATTTTATAAAAAACATTGCAATTTGTGGCTTTAGTAAGAACTCATCTTTAAATTTTCTATAATCTATTAAAATAACTTCACAATCAGTTTCACAAGAGCAATTTGCTAAAAAATTTATCTCTTCATAGTTTACAATTTCAGCTATTAAAGATGGAGCTATTAGATTATGAATTATTATCTCATTATCTTTAAAATCATGAGTATAAAGCTTTACTATTCCTTTTGTTAAAAGGTGTAAAAACTTTGGTTCATCTCCTTTGTAAAAAAGTATCTCATCTTTTTGATACTTTTTTTTAAATGATATCTCTTTTAGCCTATCTAAATCTTTTTTATCTAAAAAATTAAAAAACTCATAATCATCAAAAACTTTTCTCATATTTTGTTCCTTTCTCTTGATAACTATCAAGAAAATATTTTGTATTGTATGCAAAAATTATAAAAATAGAGTAAAGAAGATTTTATGACAAGTGAAAAATTTATAAGTGAAGTTAAAACTCTTAAGAAGTTTTATGAGTTATATTGTATAGATAAGCATCAAAATCAATATAATAAATCTGAAATTCAAATATATAAAGATTTAAAAATAGATATAGATTTATATCTTTGCAAAGAGTGTTTTGAAGCAATTAACTACTCATTTACTAAACTACAAAATTGTCCCCACGAAACTAAACCAAGATGTAGAAATTGTCCAAAACCTTGTTATGAAAAAGATAGATGGAAAAGTATTGCAAAAGTTATGAAATATTCAGCTATAAAACTCTCTTTAGGTAAGATAAAATCAAGAATTATAAATATATTTAACTAATAACTTTTTATATAAAATTGTTATACAATACATTTTTAAACTATCGTTTTATAAAAAATCAATAATTTACAATTGGATAATATATGAATAAAACTCAATTAAAAAACTATATTTTTATAATACTAGGATCATTTTGCCTATCATTTGGAACTGTAGCTTTTTTATCTCCAAATGATACAATAACAGGCGGTGGGATAGGTATTTCAATACTTCTTCACGCTCTTTTCCCATCTATTACTTTAGGATTTTTTATAACAATGGTTAGCATTCCATTTTTGATTCTCTCTTATATTTATTTTGGAAAATATTATCTATTTAAAACATTTATTGTTGTTATTTTATTATCAAGTTTTACTGACATTTTAAAAGAAGTTATAAAAATAGATGCTATTACAAATGATATTTTACTAGCTGCAATTTTTGGTGGTATTTTTATTGGTTTGGGAATTGGATTTATTATAAAAGGTAGAGCGTCAACTGGAAGCACATCTGTTGTTGGTGAAATTATTGCTAAAAAGACAAAATTTAAAGCATCAGAAGTACTATTAACAATTGATGCTTTTATTATGTTTGCATCTATTTTTGTATATAAAGATATTGATAAATCTTTATATAGTTTGCTTAGTGTCTATATTGGAATGAAAGTTCTTGATGTGATTCTAACAGGACGTCCTTCTAAAAAAATTGTAAATATTGTATCTACTAATGTTGAAGTTTTAAAAGAGCAAATTAGAGATAAAATTGAAGAACATGGTACTATTTTAACTGGAATTGGACTTCATCAAGAACAAAATAAAACTATTATTTATGTTGCTGTTGATGCTGGGAAAATTGAACTTTTAAGAGATTTAATAAAAGAATTTGATAAAGATGCTTTTATGATCATCTCTGAAGCTAGTGAATTTTGGGGAAGAGATAGTAGTGTTATCTAAGCTCTTACCAAATTATTGGCTCTTTTTTTAAATTAATCAAAATTTCATTTGTTTTAGAGAAGTGTTTACATCCAAAAAAACCTCTATAAGATGATAGTGGGCTTGGATGAACTGATGTTAATATATGATGTTTTTTTCTATCTATTAATTTTGTTTTTGAAATAGCAGGGCTTCCCCAAAGAATAAAAATAGTATCTTCGCAATTATCGCTTATATATTTAATTATATTATCTGTAAAAACTTCCCAACCTAAATTGTGATGAGATTTTGGTTTTGCCTCTTCTACAGTTAAAATTGTATTTAAAAGAAGCACTCCTTGTTTTGCCCAAGGTGTTAAATCTCCATCTTCACAAATAGATTTTTTGCCCAAATCACTCTGTATCTCTTTTAATATATTTTGCATAGATGGTGGATTTTTTATATTAGCTGGAGTTGAAAATGCCAAACCTTGAGCTTGTCCAAAGCCATGATATGGATCTTGTCCTAATATTACAACTTTTAGATTATCAAGCTTTATTAAAGAAAAAGCTTTAAAGATATTTTGTTTTTCAGGAAATACTGTAGTAGTTTCATATCTTTTGTTTATCTCTTTTTCTAAAGATTTATAGTAATCTTTTTGTTTCTCTAAATCTATAATATCTTCCCAAGTCATAGTACTTCCTAATATTTAAAAATAAAAAAAGCTAAGGCTTTAAAACCTTAGCTTTTAAAAAATCATAAATTACTGATTATAAAACTGGTGATTTAATAACCATCATTTTTTGATTTTGCATCTCTCTCATAGAGTCTGGAATTCCACCAAGTCCTAATCCTGAAGTTTTAGCTCCACCAAATGGCATCCAGTCAACTCTAAATGCTGTATGGTCATTTACCATAACTGCTGTTGCATTTAATCTTTTTATAGATTTTAAAGCTGTATCAATATTTTTTGTAAATACTGCTGCTTGGAATGAAACATCTAGTTGATTTGCTCTAGCAATTGCTTCATCTAAAGTTTTATATGAATATACACAAACAACTGGTCCAAAAATCTCTTTTTGAGAGATAATCGCATCATCAGATGGATTAACAATAACAGTTGGTTCAAAACAAGAATCAGAGATTCTTTTTCCACCTGTTAAAATTTTTCCACCTTTTGTAACTGCTTCATTTACCCACTCTTCAACTCTGTTTACTTCATTGTGATTAATTAGTGGTCCAACTTCAGTTTTTGGATCAAGTTGATTTCCAACTACTAGTTTTGAAGCTTTTTCGGCAATTTTAGAAGCTACTGTGTCTGCAATTGATTCATGAACAAAAATTCTTTGAACTGATACACAAACTTGACCAGCGTGATAAAATCCACCTTTTACTAAATCTGGAATCATAGCTTCAATATCTGCATCTGGCTCAACAATAACAGGTGCAACTCCACCATGCTCTAATGCACTTCTAGTTCCTGGAGATGATTTAGAGTTTAAATACCAACCAACAGGACCAGAACCAATAAATGTAAAGAATGCTGTTTTAGGACTTGTTACTAATAACTCTCCAGCATTTCTATCACAAACAACAGCTTGAGCCCAACCATTTGGTAAACCAGCCTCTTTTAAAATCTCTACTAATTTAATCGCACTCATTGGAGTTTGAGTTGCTGGTCTAATAATTACTGGACATCCAACAGCAATTGCTGGAATTACTTGGTGAACAGCAAGATTAAACGGGTGATTAAATGCAGAAATTGCAGCAACAACACCTATTGGCTCTTTCATTGTGTATGCAATTCTATTTGCACTTGATGCTGTGTGACCCATAGCAATCTCATGACCTTCTTGAAGTCCTATTTGCTCAATAGCAATTTTAATTCCATTTATAGCTCTTTGAATTTCAACTTTAGAGTCAATATATGGTTTTCCACCTTCACTTGCACAAAGGATTGTAAGCTCTTCAACTTGAGAACTCATAATTTTCATAACATTTTCTAAAATCTCTATTCTTTTATATTTTGGAATCCAATTATCTCTATCTAAAAAAGTTTTATGTGCTAAATCAATAGCTGCTTCAACCTCTTCATAAGTGTTAAATTTTACAGTTCCAACTACTTTTCCATCAAATGGTGATGTAACTTCTATCGTACTCATATTTTCTCCTTTGAATTTTAATTTTAAAGATTAAAAAAGGGGCTTTAAATCTAAAGCCCCTTTCTAAGATTGTTTAGATTAAACTAAACAAGTTTTTTGAGGTAAAAGCTCATTTAAGATTGAGTGATTTAAAGAGTAATCAACTGCTAAATCAATTAAATGTACACCTTTGCTATTTACACATTTTTCTAAAGTAGCTTCAAACTCTTCAACAGATTTTGGTCTATAACCATGAGCTCCATAAGATTCAGCATATTTAACAAAATCAGGGTTTCCAAGATCAAGTCCAAATGACTCAAATCCCATTCCTGTTTGTTTCCATTTAATCATTCCGTATGCATTATCATTTAAGATAACTACAGTCATATCAATACCTAATCTAACTGCTGTCTCCATCTCTTGAGAGTTCATCATAAACCCACCATCTCCACAAACTGAAACAACTTTTTTATTTGGATTGATCATTTTTGCCATCATTCCAGAAGGAAGTCCAGCTCCCATAGTTGCAAGTGCATTATCTAGTAAAAGTGTATTTGGTTTTGCACATCTATAGTTTCTTGCAAACCATAATTTATAAACACCATTATCAAGCGTTACAATATCTTCAGCAGCTAATGTTTGTCTAATAGCTCTTACAGCTCTTTGAGGTAAAATTGGGAATCTATTATCACCAAAATATTTTGATAATCTAGTTCTAATCTCTTCTGCCATTCTTGTATAGTAATCAAAATCCCAGTGAGCTTGAACTTTTATTTTCTCAGTTATTTTTGCAATATTACTTGCGATATCTCCAACAACATCCATTTGTGGGAAGTAAGTATCATCTACTTCAGATGGGAAGAAGTTAACATGCATAACTTTTGTTGCACCCTCTTTATTTGACATAAAAAATGGTGGTTTTTCAATAACATCGTGTCCAACATTGATAATTAAATCTGCTCTATCAATTGCACAGTGAACAAAATCATCTTTACTTAATGCAGCAGCACTTAAACACATTGGATGATTTTCATCAATAACACCTTTACCCATTTGAGTAGAGAAGAATGCCATACCAGTTTTATTTACTAAATCTGTTAAAGTATTTCCTATTCTTGTTCTATTTGCACCTGCTCCAATTAAAAGTAGTGGTCTTTTAGCTTTTTCAATCATAGCAACTGCTTCTGCAATAACCTCATCAACTGCTGCTGGATATTTTACATTGTGAACTGGATAGATTGTTGTATCAGCATCTACAGGTTCGTGTGCAATATCTTCAGGTAGTTCAATATGAACAGCACCTGGTCTTTCAGTTGTTGCAATTTTAAATGCATCTCTTACAACAGAAGGGATATTATGAACATTTACAATTTGTTTTGCAAATTTAGTCATCGGTCTCATCATTCTAACAATATCAATGATTTGGAATCTTCCTTGTTTTGATTTTTTAATTGGTTTTTGACCAGTTATCATCATCATAGGCATTCCACCTAATTGTGCATAAGCAGCACAAGTTGCAAAGTTTGTAGCACCAGGGCCTAAAGTTGCTAAACAAACTCCAACTTTTCCTGTTAATCTTCCATAAGTTGCAGCCATAAATCCTGCACCTTGTTCATGTCTTGTTAATATAAGTTTAATATTTGATTTTCTCATAGCTTCCAAGAAATCTAAATTCTCTTCACCAGGAACACCAAAAATGTACTCAACACCTTCGTTTTCTAATGCTTTTACAAATAAATCTGATGCATTCATTTTATTACTCCAAAATTTTATAATGATTTAATTATACCGTTTTATAATTAACCGTTTTTAATGAAAATTCAATCTCAATTTATATTTGAAAATATAATTGATAAACAGTTGCTATTATAGCCACAATATAGTTTAGTTTTATTAATATGCAACTTTTTTTTTCAATCTAAAGATTATTTTTGTAAAAAAGTTACACTTTTATTTAGAACGCCTATTTTTAGGGCTTTTATTTTTACAATATTTACATAAATTTTGTTACATAAAATCTCAATTTATGAAAATATTGGTTAAACTTCTATTTTTATTATAAAGGTTAAATATGAAAAAAACACTTATTTTTGATTTAGATGGAACACTTTTAGACTCTATTTATGATATTGCACTGTGTATGAATGAAGTTTTAACAAGCTTAAAATTAGATACTTATAAAATAGATGAATATAAATATTTTGTTGGAAGTGGAATAGATGTTTTAATAGATAATGCTTTAAAGAATAGTATTGAATTAAAAGATGAAGCCACAAAAAGATTTAAAGAACTTTATGAATTTAATCTTCATAAAAATACAAAACCTTATGATGGCATTTATGAACTTTTAGATGAGCTTGTTAAATTAGATTGTAATTTAACAGTTTTATCAAACAAACCAGATTTTATGACAAAAGAGTATGTAAAAACATTATTTAAAGATTATCCATTTTTAGAAGTTCATGGACAAAAAGAGCAACAAGCTAAAAAACCAGATCCTATTCAAGCACTAAATATTGCTTCAAAACTAAAAATTAATCCAAGTGAGATATTTTTTGTTGGAGATACAAAAGTTGATATGCAAACAGCAAAAAGTGCAAATATGAAGGCAATTGGTGTTTTATGGGGCTTTAGAGATGAAAAAGAGCTAAAAGAGCATGGTGCTGATTTTATTGTAAAAGAGCCTTTGGAGATTATAAATATTATCAAATAATATTGACAAATGATATTTATGGTTATATAATAGAACCCATTTTAAAATAAAGGATTCAAAAATGTCAAAAGTAATAAAACAATTAAATCAAATTCAAGCTGATGCACATGCTCTTTATGTAAAATTACATAATTATCACTGGAATGTAAAAGGTATGGATTTTCATCCAGTTCATAACTACACAGAAGGTGTTTATGATGAGATGTCAACTCTGTTTGATGATGTTGCTGAAAGAGCGATAATTTTGGGTGGAAAAGCACTTTTAACAATTGATGATTTAGTAAAAACAACAAAAATAAAGACTGAAACAGGTGATAGTTTTAAATCAAAAGAGATTGTTGAAAAAATTACTGAAGATTTCAAATACCTTTTAGAAGAGTTTAAAAAACTAAGCGCTCTTGCAGGTGAAAATGTAGACAAAGGAACAGAAGCTTTTGCAGATGAGAAAGTTGCAAAACTTGAAAAAGATTTATGGATGCTATCTAGCATGACAAAATAGTGATTAAGGGATTTTCCCTTAATCATCTCTTCTTTTTTAACTCACTTATATACAATACATTTTAAAGAGTCTTTATGAAAAAATCAACTAGCCATATATATTTAATTATTCTATTATCTATTTTATCTTCAGTTGCTCCAATAGCAACAGATACTTATCTTCCATCAATTCCTGAAATTGCAAAATATTTTGATGTAAATATACATAAAATTGAACTATCTTTATCGATATTTTTAATAGGTTTTGCAGTTGGACAGATTTTTGGTGGACCAATTTCTGATAGATACGGAAGAAGATTTGGTTCTATTTTAGGACTTATTGGTTTTGCTTTTTTTAGTTTTTTAATAATATTTAGTTCAAATGTTTATGAACTTTGGATATATAGATTTTTAGAGGCATTTTTTGGAGGAATTACAGTTGTAAATGCAGCTGCTGCTGTAAGAGATAGATTTAAAGGGCAAGAGGCTGCAAAGGTATTTTCATTGATTGGGATTATTAGAAGTATTGCACCTTTATTGGCTCCTGTTTTTGGTGCTTTAATAATACATTTTTATCCATGGGAAGGTATTTTTGTATTTCTAACAATATACTCTTTATTTGTAGCATTTTTAGTCTACAAAGATTTGCCAGAGAGTTTTGTAAAAAGTGACCAAAAAGTTTTAGAGTCCTATAAATCTGTTCTAACACACAAAAAAGCTATGAAAGCTATGTTGGTACTTGCTATTAGTTTTGGAGGTTTTTTTATATTAATCGCCAAAACATCATTTATATATATTGAATATTTTGGAATAAAAACAGACTATTTTCCACTATTTTTTGGAATAAATTTTATTATTTTAATGTTTATGATAAAAGTAAATGTAAATCTTCTTAAAAAATATAATGCTTTGAGTATTGTAAAATTTGCAATACTTTTTCAAATAGTTGTTGGATTAATTTTTATTTTAATTCACCAAAATATAACTTTGATTCAAACTGTTATTGTTTTGGCTGCTTATATGAGTATGATGGCTTTTGTTTTTGGAAATTGTATGGCAATTGCTCTTGAGCACTTCTCAAAAAATGCTGGAGTTGCTAGTGGAGTTATTGGTGTTTTACAGTTTGGTTTGGGAGCACTTATCTCATCTATTGCGCTATATTTTGATGATAATGGATTTTTTATAATAGCTTTTAGTATAACTTTATTATCTTTTATCTCTTACTTAATAATTAGAAGCTATAAAGCTTAAATCTACTTTTTAAAGTAGATTTTTGTACTTAAGCCTCTATATTTTTTATTATTATAAATATATTCACTATTTGCTACTTCTATAGTTGCATTATGTCTTATATTAATACAATTATGAGTCATAGATAGACCTATTCCTGTACCTAAACTTTGATGTTTTGTTGTAAAATATGGTTCAAAAACTCTATTAATAATGGCTTTATCTACACCTTTTCCGCTATCTTTTATCTCTATTATAAACAAATCTTTATCACTTTTTGTACTTACAAATATATATCTATCTTCTGTCTGTTTTATTAAAGCATCTTTTGAATTTGTCAAAATATTTATAAAAGATTGAATCAACTCATTTGGATAGGCTTTTAAAAGCAAATCTTCATCAAAATCAACCACTATATTAATACTATTCACCTTTGCAATTGGATTAAAAATATTTAAACTCTTTTCTAAAATAGATACTAAACTAGTAGATTCTAAACTCTTATCATCAACTACAAAATTGCTAATATCTTCTATTGTATTTGATAGATAATTTACCTGTTGTAAAATAAGATTCATATCTTTTTCAAAGTCATAACTATTTAGCTTATCATATTTTTTCAATATATTTATGCCACTTGCAATCGAGCTTATAATACTTAAAGGTTGTCTCCATTGATGTGCAATATTCTCCAACATACCTTTCATTGAAAAAAGTTTAGCTTGTTCTTTTAATATGTTATCACTTGTTAAATCTTTCATATTAATCAAAATATGCTCTTTGTCTGGTAACCAAGATGAAAAAATCCTAGAATCAATTTTTCTATATTTTCCAATACAAGATTTATCAATAGTTATATTTTGAATATTTCCTTTTATAAACTCTTCATTTAGTGCTTTTACTCTTTCAATATCTTCAGGTGCAGTTAAAGCAATACAAGATGTTTGCAAAAGCTCTTCTTGAGTATATCCTGTTAATTCACAATAAGTTTTATTTACTTTAATAAAATTTGTATCTTTGTCTATTATTGCTAAACCATCTATTGTATTGTTAAATATTGTTTCTAAAAGCTCTTGTTGCTCTTTTAAAGCAAATCTCTCTTGCTCTATTTTTTGTTTTGCAACTGTTAATTCTGTAATATCTTGAACTGTTCCATGTGATATTAAAGCTTTTTTATTCTCATCAAAAATTGTTTTACAATCCTCTTTTACATATTTAATCTCTTTGTTGCTTAACTCTACTCTGTGAACTATTGAGTAATCTTTTCTATCTTCTAAAGATTTTAAATATGCACTATTTACAAGCTCTCTATCATCTTTGTAAACTAAATCTAAAAATAACTCATAACTTGGTTTTATATTTTTATCTAAACCAAAAATATTATAAATCTCTTTAGACCAAATAAGTTCATTACTCTTTAAATTAAGTTCCCAGAATCCTATTTTTGCTAGTTTTTCAATAGACTCTAGCTGATATTTATATGATGTTTTTCCCATCTCCTTGTATTTATCCTAGCTAAACTTCAATCTCAAAAAACTCTTCATCAACTTTTTGATAAGTTGCAACCGAACATGAAATTTTTGTAGCATTTGAATAATCTTTAAACTCTTGTAAAAATAGCTTTTTTAATTTTTCAATATCTGTTGCTCTAAATATAAAGTACCCTAAAATATTACTTTTTCTCTCACCAGCTTTTTCAATACCAAAACTATCAAACTGCCAATCAACACCTCTTGTAAAGAAAAAAACTTCACTTATTCTTTTTTCAAGTTCATCTCTAACATTTTGATTAAACTCTTTTAAATGTATTTTAAATGCAACATTACAGTTAAACTCCGATTGTGTTAAACTCTCTAAACTTTTATCCATGATATTCCTTTAAAAATTGTAAGCTGTTATGGTAACTAAATCTTAATTAAAAAATAAATTTTTTTATTTTATATTTATTATTTTAAGTTATAATTTTGGTTATTTTTTTTCAATGGGGGAGGTATTAGTTGGATTTAGTATTTAAAAAACTTTTTAAAAAAGGGGTTTCTTTAAAGAGTACCATTCTTCTACTTTTCTCAACAATTGGCATCTTATTAATTTTAGTTTTAGCTTATCAACTACTTTTTTATAGTAAAAAACTAGCAATTTCAAACATAAATTCAAGATTAGATGGAATTGCTTTAAATATTCAAAATTCAATAAAAGATGTCAACAATAGTAGCTTTAGTACAGTTAATACTTTGGCACTTTTAAATGATCAAGATAGAGTAAAAATTTATACAAACTTTTTAAAATCCTATCCAAGTTTATATGCAATTTATACAGGATATGAAGATAATAGTTTTTATGAATTTATAAATTTAAGAGTTGATAAGAATCTTATTAGCTCTTACAGTGCAAAAGATATTGATAGATGGCTTTTAATAAAAATCGATGGAAAAAATAGTACAAAAAGAGAGCTATTTTTTTATGATGATGACTTAAATCAAACAGATTATAAAATTGAGCCTAATTCATATCTTGCAACAAAAAGACCTTGGTTTAAAGATGCAAAAAATTCAAAAGAGGCTATAAAAACCAAACCATACACTTTTTCACACATTGATTCAATTGGAATAACTTATGCAAAATCTATTAAAAATGGCAAAGAGGTTGTTGCTATTGATCTATTAATTGCAGATTATCTTAATAGTTTCAAAAATCATGTAGATATAAATAAAACAGAGCTTTATTTGTTTGATTCAGATAAATTAATTCTATCTTCACTTTCAAAAAACAGTAACTCTTTTAATGATTTTATTCTAAATATATCAGATTTAAAAGAGTTTGAAAATACGCAAATTGTAGAAAAAGATAATAAAAAATTTCTTATTAGAATAATAAAAATTGATAATAACAAACAAGATAACTATTTAGCTTTAATTGCAGAATACAAAAATATTTTAAAACCATACAATCAAGAGATACTTTGGCTTCTTTTTGTATTTATTTTTACAGGATTAATTACTATTCCTTTAATATTGTACTTCTCAAGAGTTATTTCAAAGCCAATCTACTCTTTAGTAAGACAGAGCAAAAAAATAGAGAAACAAGATTTTAATATCTCAAAAATTGATACCTCTATTCAAGAAATTTCACTTTTATCTTGTGCTTTTTCAAATATGTCAAAATCAATTTATGATTATCAAACATCTCTTGAAGAGAAGATTCTTCAAAGAACAAAAGAGCTTTATGAGAAGAATGAAGAGTTAGAGAGATTATCTATTACAGATAAACTAACGGGACTTTATAATAGAGCAAAACTAGATAGTGTATTAAATACAGAGTTTGAAAAAGCTATAAGATACAATGATATTTTTAGTGTAATTATTATGGATATTGATTTTTTTAAATCTGTAAATGATAATTTTGGACATCAAATTGGAGATGATGTATTAAAAGAGTCTGCAAAAATTTTAAGCTCTTGCATTAGAACTAGCGATACTCTTGGTCGTTGGGGAGGAGAGGAGTTTTTAATAATTTGTCCAAATAGTAAACAAGAAGATGCTATTAAGCTTGCAAACAGAATAAATATTGCAATTAAACAGCACACTTTTTCAACTTATCCAAAAAAAGTTACTATGAGCTTAGGTGTTGCTTCATATTGTAGCATTTTTAAAAAAGCTGAAGATATAGTTGCATCTGCTGATATTGCACTTTACAAAGCAAAACAAACAGGAAGAGATAGAGTTGTTGGAGAAAATGATATTTAATATTAAGTCTTGGTTAATATTCATATTATAAAATTACCAAAAAATTTGGGAAAATCATTTGAAACTTTTTAAAATCTTTATAATATTTACTGTTGTTTTGTTTTTTGCATCTTGCGAAAAAAAGGCTCAAGTAGTAGAGTCAAAACCAGTTGAAGTTGGATTTATAAATCCAAAAGAGCAATCTTTGAATTTAGAGATTGAACTTTTTGGAAGAGTAAAAGCTAAAGAGATAGCACAAATTAGACCACAAATAACTGGGATTATTGAAAAAAGAGTATTTACAGAGGGCTCTTTTGTAAACAAAGGTGATATTTTATACCAAATTGATAAACTTGATTATATAGCAAATGTAAATAGTGCAAAAGCATCTTTAAATAGTGCAAAAGCGACACTTCTAAGCACTAAAGCAAAAAATGATAGAGCAAAAGAGCTTTTAAAATTTGATGGTATTTCAAAACAAGAAGCCGATGATATAGAGGCTTCATATCTTCAAGCTTTGGCTTTAGTTAATCAAAGAGAGGCTGAACTTCAAAGTGCTAATATAAATCTACAAAGATGTGATATAAAAGCTCCAATAAGTGGATATATTGGAATTTCAAATGTCACAACAGGAGCACTTGTAACTGCAAATCAAACTCAAGAGCTTGTAGATATAAAAGATAGTAGTAGTGTATATTTAGATCTTACAATATCATATAAAGAGTATTTAAATCTAAAAAATATTGTAAGTTTTGATACACAAAATAGCTCAAAAGTAAGATTAGTTTTGGAAGATGATTCAAAAATTGAGAAATTTGGAGTTTTACAAAGCAAAGAGTTAAGTGTTGATCCAAATAGTGGAACAGTAACTTTAAGAGCTGTTTTTGAAAATAGTGACAAGAGCTTACTATCTGGAATGATGACAAAAGCTTATGTTCAAAGTAGTAAAAAGTTTGATGGATTTTTAATCCCTCAACAAGCTGTTTTAAGAGATCAAAAAGCAAATCCAATAATAACTTTAATAAATGATGATTTTACAACTACTCAAAAAAGAGTTAAGATTTTAAGAGCTATTGATAATTTTTGGTTGATTGAAGATAGATTAAATCCAAATGATAAAATTATAGTTGAGGGACTTAATAAAATAAATAGACAAAGCAAAGTCTCTATAAAAGATTTAAATAGTATTTATGAAGTTAAAAAATGATTGCAAAATTTTTTATATTTAGACCTATTTTTGCTTGGGTAATTTCACTTATTATTATGATAAGTGGTGTTGTAAGTCTTTATCTTCTTCCAGTTGAACAGTATCCAGATATTGCACCACCTCAAATAAATATTTTTGCAACTTACACAGGAGCATCTGCTCAAACTGTTGAAAATAGTGTAACTCAAATAATAGAACAACAACTAACAGGTCTTGATGGAATGTTATATTTTTCTTCAAGTTCAAGTTCATCTGGAAGATCAAGAATAAGCATAGTTTTTAATCAAGGAGTTAATCCAGATATTGCTCAAGTTCAAGTTCAAAATAAAGTTGAACAAATCTTATCAAAACTTCCTGATGATGTTCAAAGACAAGGAGTTAGAGTTTACAAATCTCAAACAGATTTTTTAATGCTTGCATCTGTTTATGACTCAACAGGAAAAGCAAATAGAACAGATATTAGTGATTTTTTAGTAAGTAATCTTCAAGATAGTATTGCAAGAATTGAAGGTGTTGGAGAAGTTACTGTTTATGGTGGACAGTATGCTATGAGAATATGGCTAGATCCTTATAAACTTGAAAAATATAATCTAATTCCTCTTGATATTCAAAATGCTATAAATGCTCAAAACTCACAAGCAAGTGCTGGAAGACTTGGAGCAATGCCAACTTTAGATAATCAACAACTTTCAGTTACGGTAACTGCAAGATCTATGTTTGAAAATGTTGATGAGTTTGAAAATATTATTTTAAAAACCTCTTTAGATGGAAGCAGTGTAAAAATAAAAGATGTAGCAAGAGTTGAGATTGGTGCTCAAAGCTACAACAATGTAACAGCTCTAAACGGTTACCCAGCAAGTGGTATCTCAATACAACTTGCAAGTGGTGCAAATGCTGTATCTACTTCAAAAAAAGTTAAAGAGTTTTTACAAAATGCTCAAACTTTTTTCCCAGAAGGGTACAAAGTAGCATATCCAAGAGATACAACTTTATTTATACAAGCATCTATTAATGAAGTTGTTAAAACTTTAATTGAAGCTATTATTTTAGTTGTTTTTGTAATGTTTTTGTTTTTAAAGAATTTTAGAGCAACTTTAATTCCAGCAATTGCAGTTCCTGTTGTAATTTTAGGAACATTTGCTATTTTAAATATTTTAGGTTTTACAATAAATACCTTAACAATGTTTGCTTTGGTTTTAGCAATTGGACTTTTGGTTGATGATGCTATTGTTGTTGTTGAAAATGTTGAAAGAAATATGAAAGAGTTAGGACTTAGTGCAAAAGAGGCAACAATTATATCAATGCAAGAGGTAACAAGTGCCTTAATTGGAATTACAACTGTTTTATCGGTTGTATTTTTACCTATGGCATTTTTTGGAGGAAGTACAGGGGTTATTTATCAACAATTCTCAGTTACAATAATCTCATCTATGGTTCTATCTGTTATTGTTGCACTTACATTAACTCCAGCACTTTGTGCAACAATTTTAAAACCTCATAGTGAAAAAAGTAGTGGGTTTATATTTAAATTTAATCAATATTTTGAAACTTTTACAAAAAAATATACATCTTGGATTGAAAAAATTATAAAACTTCCAAAAAGATGGGCTATTTTTTATCTTATTATTGTTGTAGTTGCAAGTTATATTTTTATAAAACTTCCAACAAGTTTTTTACCAAAAGAGGATCAAGGAAGCCTTATGGTTCAATACACTCTTCCTGTTGGTGCAGTTGCAAGTAGAACAGTTGATGTTGCAAATATTATTAGAGATTACTTTTTAAATGAAGAAAAAGAGGCTTTAAATACAATATTTACAATCTCAGGATTTAGTAGTAGAAGTAGTGGTCAAAATGTTGGAACAGCATTTATCTCTTTAAAAAGTTGGGATGAGAGAAATAGCAAAGAGTTACATGTAGATAGTATTAGTAAAAGAGCTATGATGGCATTTAACAATCCAAATAGCAAATATTTCATAAGAGATGCTAGAGTTTTTACAATAAATCCAAGTGTAATTCAAGGATTAGGAAGTAGCGATGGATTTGAGTTTCAGCTCTTAGCTAGTTCAAATATAAGTAGAGAAGAGTTAAGAGATGTAAAAGATGCTATTTTACAAGAGGCTAAAACAAATTCAAATATAAACTCTGTAAGAGCAGATGGTACAGAGGAGTCACCTCAGCTAAAAATATCTTATGATGTTCAAAAAGCACTATCTTTGGGCTTAAATCTAAGAGATATTGATACTACTTTAAGTGCTGCTTGGGGTGGAATTTATGTAAATGATTATATTGATAGAAATAGAATAAAAAGAGTCTATATTCAAGGTGATGCACCGTTTAGAAGTGCTCCTGAAGATTTGTATAAATGGAAAGTTAGAAATAGTGCTGGAACTATGACTCCTTTTAGTGAGTTTTCAAAATTCTCTTGGGAGTATGGACCTGAAGAGTTAACACGATTTAATGGATTTATGTCTTATGAGATTCAAGGAAGTGCTGCAACTGGAATTAGTTCAGGAGTTGCTATGAGCGAGATGGAAAAAATAGCAAATAAAAATGCAAATGGAACAATGTATGCGTATAGTGGATCTTCTTATCAAGAGAAAATTGCAAGTAATCAATCACTACTTTTATATGCAATTTCACTTTTAGTTGTCTTTTTATGTTTAGCAGCTCTTTATGAGAGTTGGAGTGTTCCATTCTCTGTTTTACTTGTAGTTCCTTTGGGAGTTTTAGGAGTTGTTTTAGCTGTTTATTTTAGAGATTTAAGCAATGATGTATATTTTCAAGTTGCACTTTTGGCAGTTATGGGACTTGCAAGTAAAAATGCAATCTTAATAGTTGAGTTTATAAATAGTGCATATAAAAATGGTATGAATTTAGTAGAAGCTTCAATTTTGGGAGCAAAACTAAGACTTAGACCAATAATTATGACCTCTTTAGCATTTATTGCAGGAATCATACCACTTGCTATTTCAAGTGGAGCAGGTGCTAATAGTAGAATTGCAATAGGAACTGCAATTTTAGGTGGAACATTAAGTGCTACTATTTTGGCAATATTTTTTGTACCACTATTTTATATATTTATAAAATCAATATTTAAAAAAGAGGCAAAAGATGTTTAAATATCTTTATATCTCTCTTCTTGCTCTAATTTTTACAGCTTGTTCAATGCAACCAAAACTAAATTTAGATGAAAAAGAGTTGATTCAAAGCAGCTTTAAAGATTACGAAAAGAGCGACAAAAAAAGTTTTGAAAAGCTTGATAGTAGTGATTTTATTTTGGATGAATCATTAAAAAAGATTGTAAATCTAGCACTTTTAAATAATAAAGATTTAAATATTGCCTTACTTAAAATAGATAGAGCCAAAGCTTTGTATGGAATTGAGACTTCAAAACTTTTTCCAAGTGTTAATGCAAATGGCTCTTTAAACAGAAGTGATAGAAACAACAATATAAGTAGCAATTATGAGGCAAATTTAGCAGCCTCTTTTGAGCTTGATCTATTTGGTAAAAATCAAAGCCTAAACCTTGCAGCAAAAAATAGCTTTTTGGCTACAAAATATGCTTACAATAGTACAAAATTAGTTCTGATTTCTCAAACAATCTCTAGCTACTTTAATCTTTTAAGCAATATTGAAAATAGAAATTTAGCTACTAAAATATTAGAAAATCTAAATGAAGTCTATACTCTAACTTCAAAAAAATATAGTATTGGAGCATCAAGCAAAGATGAGATGTTAGCATCACTGGCTAGCCTAAAAGAGATGGAAAATAGGATTTTGGATTTTGAAAATGAGATAGAAAAGAGTATAAATGCTCTTGAGCTTCTAATCTCTTCTAAACTTCCAGATGATATTTTGAAAAATAGTTTTTTAGACTCTTTATATCTAAAATCTTTAGACTATAATATTGACTCAAATGTTTTACTAAACAGACCTGATATAAAAGAGTATGAGTTTAAATTAAAAGAGAAAAATGCAAATATAGGAGCTGCTAGAGCTGCATTTTTTCCAACTATTTCACTAACTGCAAGTACAGGATATGCAAGCTCTTCTTTGGATGGATTATTTAATAGCAACAATAGTTTTTGGGAATTTAGACCATCAATTACTCTTCCAATTTTTAGTGCAGGTGCAAATATAAAAAGATTAAAATACTCAAAAGTTGAGCAAGAAATTGCACTAAAAGAGTACCAAAGATCTATACAAACAGCTTTTAAAGAGGTTAATGATGCTTTGGCTATAAGAAAAAATATAGATTTAAAAGTAAAAAATCATAAAGAGCTTTTAGAAGCTTTAGAAAATAGTTACAACATAGCATTAAACTCTTATAAAATAGGACATGGAAGCTACTTAAATATGCTTATATCTCAAAGAGCATTTATAAATGCAAAAATAAATCACACAAATTTATATAAAGATGAGTTAGAAAACAGAGTTTTACTATTTAAAGTTTTGGGTGGAGAGTTAAATTAATAAGATTTTCTTACCAATTTACACACTTTTTATATTTTATTATTATAAGAGTTTTCATTATTTATTATTAAGAGATTATTAACAAAAATATTTATAGACTTTGAAGTTTTGAAATATACACAAGGGGAACATTAAAAAATTATTTATTTTATGAATAATAGAGTAAATAAAATTATAAATTCCAAATAGTATATCTTCTTAACCACAAACAAAAAATAAATAGGAAGAAAAATGAAAAAATTAGTTACAGCTGGAATAGTTGCAAGTACACTATTACTTACAAATGCGAGCGCAGATACAAAATGGTATGCAGGAGTTGAGCTAGGAAGTGCTTCAAATAAAGAAAAGGCCGAAGACTCTTATGGGGATTCAATTACTTGGGATAATAACTATAAAGATATTAAATTTGTTGTTGGAAAAGGTACAGGAGATGACTGGTACACTCAACTATACTTATCTAAAATAACTTATGATGAAATTCATTGGTTTTCAAAAGATGAGGATGCAATAGAGATTGGTGTTGAAGCTATGAAACAGTTTAAAGTACATGAAAAAGTTTATCCATTTTTAAAATTTGGTTTAGGTATTGCTAATATGGATACAAATCAAAATATAATTGTTGATAGCTCAATCTCTGCTGTTTCTCTAACTTTAGGTGCTGGAGTTGATTTTAAAGTTACTGAAAATATCTCTATTTTAGGTGGTTTGGATTATAACTATAAAAAGTGGCAAGATGTAGAGGAAGTTGGTACAAGTTACTCAATAGAAACTACAGATAGCGGTACAAGATTTTATGTAGGTGCAAACTATAGATTCTAATCTATTATAAAAATAAGAGATTTATCTCTTATTTTTATTATTTTAAAGATAAATTATTTCTCCTAGCTCTTTTTTTAAAAGCTCTCCCATTCATCATCTTTTGATTTTGTAGCTTCTATTTTATTTGTAACAAACTTTTCAGTTTTTTTAGTTTCATTTTTTAAAATAACTTTTTCTTCTATATTTAAATTTTTTCTACTCTCTTCAACTATCTTATCTTTACCTAAAAATCTTTTTTCTAAAACATCTTCTACAATATGTTTTGAGATACTGTCAGTTTCATTTGCTATATCGTGAGTTTTTGAAGCTACAATTGCATTTTGTTGAGTTTTTTGATCAAGCATTGTAACAGTATCGTTGATTTGAGAAATTCCAGCTTGTTGCTCTTTACTTGCATCTGAAATCTCATTTATCATTTGTGATGATTTCTCAATATTAGATAAAAGCTCTTCGTAATCTTTTATCATCAAATCAGAGATATTTTTTCCCTCTTGTGCTTTTGAAGTTGCCATCTCTACAATATCTTTAATCTCTTTTGCAGCTTCTGCACTTCTTGTTGCAAGATTTCTTACCTCTTGCGCAACAACAGCAAATCCTTTTCCAGCCTCTCCAGCAGTTGCAGCTTCAACAGCAGCATTTAGTGAAAGAATATTTGTTTGGAAAGCAATTTGGTCAATTACTGCTATTGCTTCATTTATATGTGTTACTTGATTTGTAATTTCATCCATAGCAACAGCAGTATTTCTTGCCATCTCTTGACCTTTTTTAGCTGAGTTACTTACCTCATTTGAGTAGCCCGACATCTTAATAACATTGCTAGAATTGCTTGTAACTGTGCTTGTAATCTCTTCTAGTGCAGCTGCTGTCTCTTCAAGACTTGCAGCAGCTTCGTTTGAACTTTGATTTAGGATATTTACATTCTGTATTAGATTTTTTGAAGAGCTTTCAAGTCTTATACCATTTTCTAAACTATCTTTTAACATTGAAACAATAGCTTCTTGAAGCGCATTTATCCCATTTATCATTTTTTCAAGAACTCCACCTACTTCGTCTTTATCACCAAGTTTTAATACAGGTCGATAATCATAAGCAGAGTAAGAGGCTAAAACTTTATTGATATCTTCAAATCTATCTTTTGTGTGAATAATCATCTCGTTTAACTCATTTTTAAACTCTTCAAGAGAAGCATTTGGAGTTGATTTATCTATTGTTTGAGAATACCAACCATTTCTCACTCTCATCATAACCTTTTTTGCTTCATCTATTAGTTCATTATCTTTTTCTATAGTATCTTGAACTATATCTATATTTTCATTGATAAGTTTAGCCATATCACCAAACTCATCTTTAGAACTAGCATCAAGTATTGTTATATCATCTGATTTTCTATTTAAGAAATTAAAGAAGCTCAAAAGTCCATCTTTGAAGTTTTTTAAAGAACCAGCTATGCTATTTGAAATCATTATAGATATAAAAATAAAAATTCCTATAGCAAAAACTGCAACTAAAGATAGATTTGTTGTAAGTTTAATAATAGCATCATCTCTTATATCTGCATTTCTACTATTCATTTGATTGTAATATTTTTCAACATTTTGAACTATTTTAATCATATTTTTCATAGTTTCGCTAAACTCTGCTCTTGTCTCATCTTTGTTTGTTGCAAAAGAGTGTTTAGCAAGAACTTCAACACCTACTAAATAATCTTTTATATCTTTTACTACAACATCACACAAATCTTTATTCTCTTTTGATGCAAAAAGCTCTTTTAGTGTAAGTGTTTCATCAATAAGCTTTGTCCACTGTTTATCTATAGCATCTTTTCCACTTTGTGTTGGATTTAGCATAAATTGGTATATAGTGATTCTTGCTTTTAGAAGTTCATCAATTAAAAGAGTAGTTTGTGAAGATATTTTAATTCTATCTTGTACAAAACTAATAGATGAGCTATATATAATTGCTGTTATAACTGTAGCTATTATAAAAATAGCTGGAAATAAAGCTAATTTTGTTTTTGTTGATAAGTTTTTAAACATAATTTTTCCTTATAAATAATTAATTTGTAAATTTTATCTATATTTGTTTATAAATTCGCTTTAACTCGCTTATCTATAAATATTTGATTAAATATTTGCCAAATTTTTCCCCACCAAATAACCACTAGCCCATGCAAAGTGAAGATTGTACCCACCTCTATTTCCTACTATATCTAAAACCTCTCCAGCAAAAAATAGATTTCTTACGATTTTACTCTCATAAGTTTTATTATCTACTTCACAAGTTCGCACTCCTCCACCACTTGCTTCCGCATGAGAAAATCCTTGAGTATCTACTACTTTTAATCTCCATGAGTTTAGCTGATGAGCAAGTGATTTTATCTGTTTTGTATTTATATCATCTGCTTTTGTATTTATATCAATTTTACAAATCTCTAAAAGTATTGGAGCTATTTTATTTGATATAAGTCCAGTTAAAATATCAACTGCTTTTTGCTTTGGTAAATTTTTAAACAAAGTTTGTATTTGATTTGCCAAATCATTTGGATTTGTTTTAGGAAAAAAATTAACTCTAAGTTCAACATCATAAAATTGAGTCAAAGCCAAAACAGCTCTTTGAGATATATCTAAAATAGCAAATCCTGATACACCATAAGCGGTAAACAGAACATCTCCTAAAATCTCTTGTTCAAAACTTCCATTTATATACAATCCTACACTACACTCTTTTTTAACTCCTTGAAGTTTTCCTTTGTATGTATCTTTTGTTTGAAGTCCAACAAGGCTTGGATATGTAGGATTAAAAGTGTGTCCAAAACTTGATGCAATTTCAAGACCAATTTCAGTTGCATTTAGTTGAGGAGCAGCAGCTAATCCACTTGAAATTAAAACTTTATCATAGGATTTAAACTCTTTATCATTTGCATAAATAAAAAAATTGTCATCTAGTTTTTCTACTTTTTTTACAAAGTGTTCACAAAACATATTTACATTTAACTCTTCTAAAGCCAAAGAAAAAAGATTTGTTACAGATTTTGCTTCATTTGAAAGAGGATAAACTTTACCATTTTCTTTAATATCAAGTAAAAGACCAATAGTTTTGCAAAATTTCTCAAATGCTTTAAAATCAAACTCTTTTAAAGCAAAATCCACAAAAGTTGGATTCTCTCCTAAATAGTTTTTTGAAGAAATTGAAGTATTTGAGATATTGCATCTTCCATTTCCACTTGCAAGAATTTTTTTACCTATACTTTTGTTTGCATCAAAAATATCAATCTCTATATTTTTATTTAATCTTTTTGCTGTGATTGCAGCTATTATTCCAGAAGCTCCACCACCTATTATCGCTATTTTCAAAATTTTCCTTTAATAAAAAACTGCAAACCAAATAGTTGGTTCATCTTGACTTGTAAATTTAACTCTATGCTTTTTAAAAGCCTCTATATTTAAACAATCACCTTTAAAAAGCTCTACTTCAAAATCTTCAAACTCTAAAATAGCATATCCACTCAAAAGCAAAATATACTCACTTTTTTCTTGTTTATACCAAAAATTATCAGGGGATTTTTGTCCATTTGATACAATTTTTTCTATTTTTATTTTATCATTTTTAAAAATTTCAAAAAATTTCTCCTCTTTTTTATCTATAGGAGTCTTTTTAAAAATATTATATTTCTTTATCAATTTATCTTCTTAATTATTGATTTCTTGGTATTTTATCAAAATATTACTTAACTAGTTTTATAAAGTTGATTAAATAACTATAGTTTAATTAAAAGCCCTATATATTCTATATCTATATAAATTTGATTAAAAAGCTTGACAATTAAAAAAAATCTGTTTATAATTCCACATAAATTTAAACTTGATTAAAAAGCAAAGGATATAAAATGCAAAAAGATACAATAGCAATTCACACAGGATATGATAAAAAAAGTGGAAATGGAGAGATGGCAATTCCTATTTCTCAAACAACAGCTTATGCGTTTAGAGATAGTGAACATGCGGCAAATCTGTTTGCACTAAAAGAGTTAGGACCTATTTATACAAGATTAAATAACCCTACAAACGATATTTTAGAGCAAAGATTTGCTCAACTTGAAAATGGTGCTGCTGCACTTGCTACTTCAAGTGGAGCTAGTGCAGTTTTCTACTCAATTGCAAATATAGCAGAAGCTGGAGATAATATTTTAATCTCTGATAAACTTTATGGTGGAAGTGTAACTCTGTTTCATTTCACATTAAAAAGATTTGGAATTAGTGTAAAAACTTTTAAAAGTGATGATGCTAGTGATTTAGAGAGCTTAGTTGATGATAAAACAAAAGGTATCTTCTTTGAATCATTATCAAACCCTCAAATTGCAATTCCTGCTATTGAAAAAATAGTTGAAGTAGCAAAAAAACATGGAATTATCACAATTTGTGACAATACAGTTGCAACAGCAGCACTATTTAACCCAATTTCATGGGGAGTTGATGTTGTTGTTCACTCTACAAGTAAATATACAAGTGGAAATGGTACAGCTTTAGGTGGAATTATTGTTGAAAGAGATGGTTTAGCAGAGTTTTTCAAACAAAATAGTGCAAGATATCCACACTTTTCAACTCCTGATGCTTCTTATCATGGACTTGTATATACAGATGTTCCACTTCCAAACTTTTGTTTAAGAGCTAGATTATCACTTTTAAGAGATATTGGAGCAACTCCTGCACCATTTAACTCATGGCTTTTAATTCAAAGTTTAGAGACTTTAAGTTTAAGAGTTGAAAAACACTCAAGCAATGCTTTAAAAGTTGCGCAGTTTTTAAAATCACATAAAAAAGTGAAAAATGTTTCTTATCCAGGATTAAAAGATGATAAATATTTTGATAAAGCTCAAAAATATTTTAAAAATGGACTTGCAAGTGGTTTAATATCATTTGAAGTAGAGAGTTTTGAAGAGGCTAAAAAAGTTATTGATAGTGCAAAACTATTTAGTGTTGTTGTAAATATTGGTGATAGTAAATCATTAATAGTTCATCCAGCTTCTACAACTCACTCGCAACTAAGTGAAGAGGAGCTAAAAAAAGCAGGAGTTAGTCCTGTTACAATTAGATTGTCAATTGGACTTGAAGATACAGCTGATTTAATTGAAGATTTAAATCAAGCATTAAACAAGTAGTTTGATATGCCACTGATTTCAACAAAGGGGGTGTATGGTTTGGCTGCTATTTATGAGTTAAGCAAACACAAAGATGATACTCCCATGCAAATAAAGGATATTTCAGCAAATGCCTCTATTCCTCAAAACTACTTGGAGCAGCTTTTAAGTAAGCTTAGACGAGCAGATTTAGTAACAAGTATTAGAGGTGCTAGAGGTGGTTATCTTTTGGCAAAAAGTTCAAAAGATATAAAAATAGTTGATATTTTAGTTGCTCTTGAAGATGATATTAAAATTGTGGATTCAAAAGTTGATAATCCAATTTTAAATCTTCTTTTTGAAGAGTCAAAAGAGAAAACAAAAAAGATTTTTGATTTAACTTTGGCTGATTTAGATAAGTACGAAGGTAAATATAACGAGTTTTTACATTACAACATTTAAGATAGGCTTTGTTCTCAAAGCCCTTTAGGTTTTTGCTACTTTTTAGTGGATTTTAAATCCACGCTATAAAAAGTAGACAAATATTAAATTTAGGTTCCCTTTCATATGGGAACCATATGAAAGGAATACAATATGAAATACGCAAATAATATAACAGAATTAGTAGGAAATACTCCATTAGTAAAACTACAAGATGCAAGCAATGTAAGTGGAGCTTTAGTTTTAGGTAAATGTGAATTTATGAATCCAAGTTCAAGTGTAAAAGATAGAATTGGAACAAATATGATTCAGGATGCTTTAAAAAAAGGTGTAATAAATCAAGACTCTACTTTAATTGAACCAACAAGTGGAAATACAGGAGTTGCACTTGCAAGTGTTAGTGCAGCTTTAGGAATAAAACTAATCCTTGTAATGCCAGCTTCAATGAGTATTGAAAGAAGAAGACTTCTTCAAGCTTTAGGTGCTAAATTAGTACTAACTCCAGCTGAAAAAGGGATGAAAGGTGCTATTGAAAAAGCAAATGAGTTAAATAGTGAGATTAAAAACTCTGTAATTTTACAACAGTTTCAAAATCCATCAAATCCAGAAATTCATAGAAATACAACAGCTCAAGAGATTTTAAAAGATACAGATGGGAAAATTGATATTTTTATAGCAGGTGTTGGAACAGGTGGAACTTTAACAGGTGTTGGTGAAGTTTTAAAAGCTCATAATCCAAATATCAAAATAGTTGCGGTTGAGCCAGAAGCAAGTCCAGTTTTAAGTGGAGGTAACCCAGGACCACATAAGATTCAAGGAATTGGAGCTGGATTTGTACCAGATGTTTTAAATACAAAGATTTATGATGAAGTTATCAAAATTGCAAATGATGATGCAATTGAAAGCTCAAGAGAGTTAGCAAAAACTGAAGGACTTTTAGTTGGAGTATCTTCAGGTTCAAATGCACTTGCTGCTAAAATTGTTGCTTCAAGACCTGAAAATAAAGGAAAAACAATAGTTACAATTCTTTGTGATACAGGAGAGAGATATTTAAGTTCAGGTTTATATGACTATATAGAAGAGTAATCTTCTATATAACATATTTTAATTTTTCTTTTAGAAATTATAAAAAAGGTTGAATATGCATGAAAAACCTTATAGATCAGTAGCAAAAACTATCTCTTGGAGAACAGTTGGAACACTAGATACTATAATCATTTCCTATTTTATTACGGGAAATTTAGTTATGGCTGCTTCAATTGGTTCAATTGAAGTTATTACAAAAATGATTTTATACTATTTTCATGAAAGAGTTTGGAATAAACTAAAATTTGGAATAGTAAAACCAACAGCAAACGATTATCAAATTTAGGATTTTTATGAGTTTAGATTTATTAAAAGAACTTGAGGGAAAAATTTTCTCTTTAAATACAAGTGAATTAATCAAGTATGTTTTAGATAATTATAAAAATGTGACTTTTAGTTCAAGTCTAGGTGCAGAAGACCAAGTTTTAACAGATATGATATTTAAAGTAAATAAAAACAGTAGAGTATTTACTCTTGATACTGGAAGATTACATAGTGAAACTTACAAAGTTTTAGATGAGACAAATTTAAAATATGGTGTAAAAATAGAGGTTTTTTTTCCAAAATTTGAAGATGTTGAAAACTTATATAAAGTTCAAGGTGTAAATGGTCACTTTGAAAGTATTGATAAGAGAAAAAATTGCTGTAATATTAGAAAAATAGAGCCTTTGAAAAGAGCTTTAAAAAATGTTGATATCTGGATTACAGGGCTTAGAGCATCTCAAAGTGTTACAAGAACCAATATGCCAATAGTTGAATGGGATGAAAATTTTAAAGTTATAAAACTAAACCCACTTATAAACTGGAGCGAAGATGATGTTTGGAATTATATAAAAAAGAATAAAGTTCCATACAATAAACTACACGATAATGGCTTTCCAAGTATTGGTTGTGAACCTTGTACAAGAGCTATTAAAGATGGCGAGGATATAAGAGCTGGAAGATGGTGGTGGGAAAACCCAGAGCATAAAGAGTGTGGGCTTCATAAGAAGTGATTTTTTGTTTTATTTCATACTTTTTAAAAAAGTATGCAAAATCGGAACACGGTTGCCTTTTTAGGGATTTTTTTTAATAAATTTCTAAAAAGACAAAGTGTCCCTTGCTAAGGCAAATGAATTGCCTAACGGCAATAGTTTTTTATATCCAAAGGAGAGCAACAACTAGCCTTTGGCAAAAGTTTGCATTTTCAAAATAGCGTTAAAAAAAATTTATATAAAGTTCGTTAAAAAATTTGAACTGTTTGAGCGAAGCGAGTTTTCAAATTTTAGAACTGTTATAGATTTTTTAGCTATTTTGAAACGAGCAAACGATTTTCTTTTGGTACTTTTCTTTATAAAAAGAAAAAGTACATAGACAAATTAAAGAGGAGAAAATAGATGTTAGATACAAAACAACTAACACATTTAAAACAACTAGAAGCTGAATCAATTCATATAATTAGAGAAGTTGTTGCAGAGTTTGATAACCCTGTTATGATGTATAGTGTTGGAAAAGATTCGGCTGTAATGCTTCATTTAGCACTAAAAGCCTTTGCTCCTGCAAAATTACCATTTCCACTTTTACATGTGGATACTTTATGGAAATTTAAAGAGATGATAGAGTTTAGAGATAAAAGAGCAAAAGAGGAAGGATTTGAACTAATAGTGCATACAAATCCAGATGGAATTGAGATGAATATTAGCCCTTTTACTCACGGAAGTGCAGTGCACACTGATATTATGAAAACTCAAGGTTTAAAACAAGCCTTAAATAAATATAAGTTTGATGCTGTTTTTGGAGGAGCTAGAAGGGATGAGGAGAAATCTAGGGCAAAAGAGAGAATCTACTCTTTTAGAGATAAAAATCACAGATGGGATCCAAAAAATCAAAGACCAGAACTTTGGAATATATATAATGCAAGAGTTCATAAAGATGAGAGTATTAGAGTTTTTCCACTTTCAAACTGGACAGAACTTGATATTTGGCAATATATCTATTTGGAGCAAATTCCAATAGTTCCATTATATTTTGCAGCTTCACGACCAGTAGTTCTTAAAGATGGTGTAAAAATCATGGTTGATGATGACAGAATGCCAATTGAAAAAGATGATGTTATAAAAGAGGAGATGGTTAGATTTAGAACTTTAGGATGTTATCCACTAACTGGAGCTGTAAATTCAACTGCTACAACACTACCTGAGATTATTCAAGAGATGCTTTTAACAAAAACGAGTGAAAGACAAGGAAGGGTAATAGATAATGATAGTGCTGGATCTATGGAGAAGAAAAAAATAGAAGGGTATTTTTAAGATGAGTATATTAGAAGAAAAAATTGCAAAAGATATAGAGAGTTATTTAAAAGAGCATGAGAATAAACAGCTTCTTAGATTTATAACTTGTGGAAATGTTGATGATGGAAAATCTACTTTAATTGGAAGATTGCTTCATGACTCAAAGATGATTTTTGAAGATCAATTAGCAACTATAAAAAAAGATAGTAAAAAAAACAATACAACAAACAATGAGTTTGACTTATCTTTACTTGTAGATGGTTTACAAAGTGAAAGAGAGCAAGGAATTACTATTGATGTTGCTTATAGATATTTTACAACTGATAAAAGAAAATTTATTATTGCAGATACTCCAGGTCATGAGCAATATACAAGAAATATGGCAACGGGAGCTAGTACAGCAAACTTAGCAATTATTCTAATAGATGCAAGATATGGGGTTCAAACTCAAACGAAAAGGCACTCTTTTATAAATAAACTTTTAGGAATAAACCATATTGTAATTGCTGTAAACAAAATGGATCTAATGGATTTTAGAGAAGATGTTTTTAATAAAATTAAAGAGGATTATCTAAAATTTGCAAAAGAGTTAGGTCTTACAAACAACATTACATTAATTCCTCTATCTGCACTAAATGGTGATAATGTAGTTGAAAGAAGTGACAAATCACCTTGGTACAAAGGTGCTACTTTGATGGAACATTTAGAAAATGTAGAGATTCATAATGATAGAGATTTAACACACTTTAGATTTCCAGTTCAATATGTAAATAGACCAAACTTAAATTTTAGAGGATTTTGTGGAACAATTGCAAGTGGAGTTATAAAAGTTGGTGATGAGATAACAGTTTTACCTTCACATAAAAGCTCAAAAGTAAAAGAGATTGTAACTTATGATGGAAATTTGCCTTATGCATATGCGCAGCAAGCAGTTACAATTACACTTGAAGATGAGATTGATATTAGTCGTGGAGATGTGATTGTAAAAAGTGATGAACAAGCTGATGAGGCAAACAATTTTGATGTTGATATTGTATGGTTAAGTGAAGATCCACTAATAAAAGGAAAACAATATTTTATTAAAAGAGCAACAACTACAACAGTTGGAACTATTAGTCAATTTTATTATAAAACAGATGTAAACACATTGGAAAGAAGTGCAACAAATACTCTAAACTTAAATGAGATAGCAAGAGCAAAACTTGATTTAGAGCAAATAATTGCATACGATATTTATGATAAAATAAAAACAATGGGAAGCTTTATAATAATAGATAGAGTTACAAACAACACTGTTGGTGCTGGTATGATTAGATCAAAATCAAGTGATCAAAGCAAAAAAGATAGCTCTTATAGTGCTTTTGAGATTGAGTTTAATGCACTTGTGCGAAAACACTTTCCACACTGGGAGTGCAAAGAGATTTTTTAGTAGGAGTTTAAATGTCTGCGGTTATAAATATTGAAAAACTAAAAAAAGATAGATTAAGCGATGATATAATCGCGAAACTGTTCTACCATATAGTTTTTTCTGAAAAGATTTCAAATGAAGATTTGGAGCTTTTTAAATGGTATGGAGTCTATGCAAAAGACTCTTTACAAGAGGCTTTTTCTTTAAGAATTCCTATAAATTTAGGAGAGTTGGGATTAAAAGAGTTAAAAGAGATTTTAAAAATCTCAAAAGAGTTTTCAAATGAGTCATTAAATATTTTGCCTTGTCAAAAAATAGAGTTTGAAGATATAAAACTTTTTAATCTTCCTAAAATTTTTAATATTTTAAAAGAGGTAAAACTATCTAGTTTTTTTGAATCAAGTCATAGTATAAAAAGAGTTTTAACATGCCCTGCAAATAGAGTTGATAGCACTCAAATATATGATGTTGAAGAGATTGCAAATAAGATAAATGATACTTTTGTAGCAAACAAAAACTTTTTTAATCTTCCAAACTCTTTACAAATATCAATTAGTGGATACGAAGAGGGTTGTGATATTGGATTTACTCCTGATATAAGTTTTAATGCAACAAAAGATGAGAGTGGTAAAATTGTATTTGCAGTTAAAATATTAGATATAAATATTGGATATATAAATGCTTCAAAAATAATACATACAACAAGAGCAATTGCGAATATTTATAAAGATTTTGGACCTAGAGATGAGAAATCAGAAAATAGTTTCAAAGATTTTATAGATAGTATCTCTTTGAGTGTATTTGTTGATATTTTAAGTTCAATGCTAGATTTTAAATTTAAAAGCACTCTTTTTATAAACAGATCAGAAATTCCAAGAAAACCTAGAATGGGAATAAACAAAAGTTCACAAGATGGTTTTTCATATGTTGGATGTAAGGTTAAAAATTCAAAAATCTCAAGTAAAAATTTTGAAATTTTTATAAACAGTTTAGAAAAGAGCGAAGCAACAAAAATAAAACTTACGCACAAAGCAAATATTATTATTCTTGATGTTCCATCAAAAAATGCCCAAAATCTAGTTGAAGAGCTATCTTCTATTGGTTTTGAAGCTAAGAGTTAAGCTAAAAGCTTAAACTCTTGGATAGTTTTCAATTATAAAATCTATATCCTTCTCCCCTCTTCCACTTAAATTTACTAAAATAGATTTTCCAAAGTTCTCTTTCTCTTTTGCCCATTTCATAGCAAATGCAACAGCATGAGCAGATTCAAGTGCTGGAATAATTCCCTCGCTTCTTGAAAGAGTATAAAAAGCTTCTATTGACTCCTCATCACTACAAAGTCCAACTTTTGTTCTTTTTATACTACTTAAATATGCATGCTCAGGACCAACAGATGGATAATCTATTCCACTTGCAATTGAATGAACAGCAGCTGGTTCTCCATTTTCATCACTTAGCATAATAGAGTTAAATCCATGCATAACTCCCTCTTTTCCATAAGTAATACTTGCACTATGTTCACCTAACTTAGAGCCTTTTCCAGCTGGTTCTATTGCATATAAATCAACACTATCTTCAATAAATGCACTAAAGATTCCCATAGCATTACTTCCACCACCAACACAAGCTGCTATTGCATCTGGAAGTTTTCCAGTCATCTCTAAAAACTGCTCTTTAGCTTCAATTCCCACTACACTTTGGAAATCTCTTACCATCTTTGGAAATGGATGAGGACCAACTACACTTCCAATTGCAAACATAGAGTTTTTTGTATCACTTAAATAGCTCTCAAAAGCACTATCAACTGCCTCTTTTAAAGTTTTTAATCCTTTTGACACAGGCACAACTTTTGCTCCAAGAATTTTCATTTTTACAACATTTGGATGCTCTTTTTTAATATCAACTTCACCCATGTGAATTTCACACTCTAATCCAAAATATGCTGCAGCAGTTGCAAGTGCAACACCATGTTGCCCAGCACCTGTTTCAGCTATTAATTTTTTCTTACCCAAATATTTTGCTAGTAGTGCTTCAGCCATACAGTGATTTAATTTATGAGCCCCTGTATGATTCAAATCCTCTCTTTTAAGATAAATTCTAGCTCCATCTATTGACTCAGAAAGATTTTTACAATATGTAATTGGAGTTGGTCTTCCTTGATAATATTTTCTAATCTTTTTTAACTCATTTAGAAATTCAAAATCATTTGATAGCTTTTTATAAGCCTCATTTATCTCATTAAATGGCTCTTCAAGTTGTGGTGGGATAAAAGATCCTCCAAATTTACCAAAAAACCCATTTTCATCTGGAAAAGTTTGTAAATATGGTCTATTTCTTTGCATATTAAGTACCTTTAAAATAAAATACAAAAATATATCATATTTTAAATAATTTTAGGGGTTTATATGAGAGTAGTTTTTTTTGGTTTAGGTGCGGTTTCAAGTGTTATGGCAACACTTTTTGATGAACTTTCAAATAAAAGTGAAAATAGTTTTGTAGATTTTTTATTTATAGTGCGAGACAAAAGAAGAGCAAAAAAACATCTATTTAAAAATAGCAAGCTTTTAAATAAATCAGATTTTTTAGAAGTATCAAACTTTGAAGAGATTTTTTCAAATCCAGAAAAATATAAAAAAGAGTTAAAAAATTTTGATATCTTTATAAATAGCTCAACTCCTTCTTATAATTTAAATATTATGAAACTTGCAATTGAGTTTAATACAAACTATGCTGATTTGGCAAGTGATATTTACAAAAATGAAGTTATAAACTCTTTAAAATTTGAGCAACAATCACTTGAAGATGAGTTAAAAAGTAAAAATCTATTTGCACTTATAAACCTAGGAATATCTCCTGGAATAACAAATTTTTTAATAGGCGAAAAAATTGACTCTTTGTCATCTTTACCACACAATATAAAAATCACAAAAATAGAGATAAATCTGCTAGAAGAGATACAATCAAAAAAACTAATCTTTTCATGGTCACCAAAAGTTGCTATTGATGAACTTACATTCTCACCAATATTTTTTAAAAACAATAAAATAAAACAGCTCGCACCATTTGCAAAATCAAAACCATATAAGTTTCCATATTTTAGAAATATTGTAGATGTTTATCCAGTATTTCAAGAGGAGCTTATATCTTTAAAACAAAGTTTTCCTAATATAAAAAATATTAGATTAAATATTGGTGGAAATGAGCTTGAACTTATGAAAAGTCTATACCAACTAAACCTTTTCTCAAATACATATTGCTTTGAAGACAAAGAGGAAAAAATATCAATAAATAAGATAATCAAAAACATAATTCCAAAGATGAAAAGTCCTGAAGTAATAGAGGATTATATAAAAAAGAAGACTATAAAATATGCAGAGTTTAGTGCAATAGCTGATATATATTTAGAGATAAAAACAAAAGATGATAAAAAAATAAAAAGTATAGAATCAATTGGTCTATCTTTTAGTAAATATACAGAGCTTATAAATAGCCCTTTTTCTGGCTCTACATATATTTCATATGCTACAGGAGTTGCAGCTGGAATTTTAATCTTCTATTCACTTTTAAACAAAAAATATCTAAAAGGTGTAGTTTTAAGTGAAAATCTTCCAAAAATATTTGGTGGTTTTACAAATGATATTATTAAAAGAGAGCTAAACAACTATAAAATCAATCTAATAAGTCAAATTAAATAAAAATAAGATAAAATTATAACTTTTATAAAAGATTATAATTGTAAAGAGATTTTTATGCAAAAAGATATTTTTAGACCATTTTTAAATGAAAATGTAGATATTTTAAACTATTTAAGATACAACACAATTGGAAAAAACAAAGAGAAATACTTTGATTTTACAGCCTCAGGTTTAGGTTTTAGACCAATAGAGAATCGAATACATGAAGTTTTAGAATACTACGCAAATACTCACTCAAAAGAGAGTACAAATGCAAAAATTACTACAAAATATTATGAAGGTGCAAAACAAAGCCTTAGAAACTCTTTAGCTCTTGATGATGATTTTGTAGTTTTACCAAGTGGTTTTGGAGCAACAGCAGCTATAAAAAAACTTCAAGAGATTTTAGGAGTTTATATTCCACCAAAAACTAAAGAGAGGTTAAAACAAAAAGGATTAAAAGATATTAAAAAATCTATGCCTTTGGTAATTGTAGGACCTTATGAACACCACTCAAATGAGATATCATTTAGAGAATCACTAGCTCTTACAAAGAGAGTAAAACTTACAAGTGAAGGATTAATTGATTTAAAACACCTTGAAAAGATACTTGAAAAAAATAAAAATAGAGAGATTATTGGTTCTTTTACAATTGCTTCAAATGTTACAGGAATAATTACTTGCTATAAAAAAGTTTCAAAGTTATTGCGAAAATATAATGCGACTGTATGTTTTGATGCAGCAGCTTCAAGCTCTTATATGAATATTCCTTGCAAATATTATGATGCACTCTATTTATCACCGCATAAACTTTTGGGTGGAGTTGGATCTTGTGGTATTTTAATTGTAAAAAAATCTTTAGTAGATACAAAACTTCCACCAACATTTTGTGGTGGTGGAACTGTAAAATATGTGAATAAATCTATTCAAATATATGAAGATGATATAGAGACTAGAGAAGATGCAGGAACACCACCTATTACTCAACTAATAAGAGCAGCTTTAGCTTATCAACTTAGAAATGAGATTGGATTAGAGTTTATAAAAAACAAAAAAGAGGAGCTTTTAAGCTATTTGTTAAAAGAGCTTGAGGGTATTGATGATTTATTAATTTATGGTGTAAAAGATGCCCCAAATATTGGTATTGTATCTTTTAATATAAAAGATTTTAATCCTTATTTACTTTGTGAAAATCTTGCAAATAAAAAGAACTTCCAAACAAGAGCTGGCTGTTCTTGTGCTGGACCTTATGGACATGATTTACTGGGACTTAAAAAAGTATCTATGAAAAATCGACCAGGATGGCTTAGAGTTGGTGTTCATTTTACACAAACAAAAGATGAGATAAAAGCTTTGGTTGATGAGATTAAAAAGTTTTTAAAATAGTTTAACTATTTTAAAACCTATAATTTATAGTTGCATAAAAATCAATAACTCTATCGAGCTTATATTTTACATCAGCACCATTCTCTTTATAATTTTTATCTATATCATATTTTGTAAATTTAGTCCCAATCTCTAACTCTAAATTATGAGCAATATCATTTAAAATTCCAAATTGAGCTCCATATACAAAATCTGTTGCATTTGAGCCTTCAAGATTTTTTTTCTCAACATTTGTAAATCCTAAATGTGCTCCTAAAAATAGCTTTGACCTACTATAATCTATTGGCAATATATAATCAAAAGCACCAAGAAAAGTGTTTATTCTTGTTTCGCTTAAATATGATGGATTATAAATAAATGAAACTCTTCTAAAATCCTCTATCACAACTCCAGCTTTTAAAATAAGCAAAGTAGATGTATCCGTACCATCTTCATTTTTGCTTCCACCTTTTTCACTCTGTTTTACAAAACCAAGTCCTGTACCAACTCCTACAAAAGTATCTGTATTAAAACTCATAGCAGAAGAGTTCATAGCAAAAAAGATTATAAAACTTGAAATTATTTTTTTAAACATATCTATCTCTTTTTATTAAAATTTAGCAAAGATTATATTTATTTGTTTGTTATATAAAGGTTAAATTATATATTTGATTAACTCTTTATTTAAATACTATTAATCAAATATATTTATAATTTCTTCATGAGTTTTGTGATTTTTTTCTCAGTTTATCTGATAGCCTTCTCTTTTCAAACCTATATAATTAAAAAACGGTTTATCGATAAACTAGATTTTAAACATAAAACTAGGAAGTATTTTAGCTTTGTATTATATTTAACATTTTTTGGTGCTCTTTTGTACCCACTTGCTAGATACTTTCCACTAGTGCCAAACTGGCTCTATTTTCTCCTTTCCTTACCAATTGGGGTGATATTTCTAACATTTATTATCACTTTATTTCATGACCTCATCTCAATTGGTTTCAAAAAATCAAAACTATCAACAAAAAGACGAAACTTTTTCAAAAAAACACTTGATATTGGTGCAACATCACTTATTTTGGCGACAAATCTAAAAGCCATGGATAATGCTAGAAATATTGAGTTAGAAGTTGTAGATGTAAAGATTAAAAATCTAAAAAAACCATATAAAATAGTTCAAATAAGCGATATACATATTGGTGGATTGATTGATAAAGATTTTATAAAAGATTTAGTAGCAAAGATAAATATTTTAACACCCGATATTGTTGTAATAACTGGTGACTTAGTGGATACCAAACTAAAGTTTGCAAAAGCTGCTTTAGATGAGTTAAAAAATATAAATACAGTTTATGGAACATACTTTATAGTTGGAAATCATGAGTATTTTCATGGAGTTAAACCAATAATTGATTATGTAAACTCTTTAGGAATAAAAACTTTAGAGAATGAAAATGTCTATATTGGAGAAGAAAATCAAGGTTTTTATTTAGCTGGAGTTTATGATAGATTTGGTTTTAGATATGGCTCATATATTCCAGATATAAACAAAGCTTTAGAAAATTGCGAAAACCATCCAACAGTTCTTTTAGCTCATCAACCAAAATATATAAACTCTTTGGAAGATACACAAAATATTGATTTGATTTTATGTGGACACACTCACGGTGGTCAGATTTTTCCATTTAATTTTTTAGTAAAACTTGAACAACCTTATGTAAAAGGTTTAAATACTCACAATGAGTACACGCAAGTTTATGTAAATAAAGGAACTGGATTTTGGGGACCACCAATGAGATTGGGGGCTAGCAGCGAGATAACTATCCTTAATCTTATAGGATAGTTTTTAAAATCTCCTCTATTTTTGTTGGATTTGAGAAGTGATCAATTTTTGATACAAATTTTCCATCTTTATCAAAAATATAGATATATGAAGTGTGAGCAACAGAGTAATCCATAGCAGAACCCTCTAAAACAACTTTTTCATAATATGAACCATATCTTTTTGTAAGATCATCTATATACTCTTTATTTGAAGTTGCTCCAATAAAATTTTTGTGAAAATATTTTGCATAGTTTTTTATATTTTCTAAACTATCTCTTTGTGGATCAACACTTACAAAAATTCCAACAAAATCTTCGATTTGTGAACTATCAAATTTATTTAAAGCAAATGCCAAAGAGCTTAAAGATGTAGGGCAAACATCAGGACAAAATGTATATCCAAAATATAAAGCTACAACTTTCCCTTTAAAATCATCTTTAGATATTTTGCCATCGTGAGTATCTAAAATAAAATCGTAGTTTTTTCTCTCTTTATAATCATCTACATAAGGTTTTAAAATAACTATTAAAATAACAGATACCAAAAAAATAGCTAAAATCTTAAATAAAAATTTCATTTTTATATCCTCGTTTCAAACTGAAATCTTGCACCAATAGAGTGTGTAGTTTTATCTACTATTATATCTGCATTCCACTTCATATTATCAACATAACATGTAGGTAAAGTTCCAATAGCTTCATAATTTCCATCTCCTAAGTTTTTAATATCCAAAAAATACTCTCCCATATACATAGTTGTTGAATAGATATTTAAAGTTAAGTTTTTTAGGTTTGGATTATTACTTTTTATAGAAAATGTAATCTCTTTCATAAGTGGAATCTCTTTTGGATCAACACTTAAAATAAACTCCGTACCATCTTGAATTACAATTTTGCAAGGCTCTTTTTTTAGGTTGCAAGAGCTATCTTGAGTTACATAATCAACATCTCCTTTAAATGATTGAATAAGTTGATTAAAATCGATTAGAAAATATGTGCCTACAATAAAAAGTACAACAACTATTGAGATTATTGTACTTTTTAGACTATTGTTTTGTTTTTCCATAAATATTAGTGGTGTTTCATTCCACTCATTACAGATTTAACATCTGTAACAACTTTTTGTTTTGAACCATTGTTAAACTCTAATTCAATCTCAACTTTATCTCCAACATTTAAAGAGTTATGAAGTCCTATTAACATAATGTGTAAACCACCTGGTTTTAAAACAGTTGTACTTTTTGCTTTTATATCAATTTGAGGAATCTCATACATAGTCATAACACCATTTTTCATATCATGAGTATGAAGTTCAACAACATTTGCTACATTTGAAGTAGCTTTTACAATTGCCACATCTTTGTTTGATCTATTTTCCAAAACCATAAAAGCGGCACTATTTTTCATATTTGGTGGAGTAGCTCTTGCATAAGCATCTTTTACTTCAATAGTTGAAGCCGTTAGAAATGTTGTTGCTAGTGAGATTAGAAGTAGAATTTTTTTCATATTAACACCTTTTTTTCTTTGAATAGTATTAAAGAAGTGTTAATTTAATGTTAATTTTGTAAAAAATTACATCATTGAACATGGACTCATTCCTGTTTTAAAAAATCTTGCTGTTACAGTGTCCATTGATTTTATATGATTTATAAGCCAATTTACTAAATCATATTCAATATAGTTTTTTAAACTTTTTATATCTTTGTTTTGATAGAAATCTTCCCAAACCTCTTTTATCTCTTTTATATTTTTATCATGTTCACCTTTGTGAAAAGGGTAAGCAAAAAAACCTCTTTTTTGCATCTCATCCTCTTCTGTTTTAAAGTGATTAACTGTATGGTTTATCCAAGA
This sequence comes from Aliarcobacter skirrowii CCUG 10374, assembly GCF_003544835.1. Classification (NCBI taxonomy): domain Bacteria; kingdom Pseudomonadati; phylum Campylobacterota; class Epsilonproteobacteria; order Campylobacterales; family Arcobacteraceae; genus Aliarcobacter; species Aliarcobacter skirrowii. Next base: position 1,944,440 of record NZ_CP032099.1, read on the forward strand.
TAAATACGATTTTTTTAGATTCTGTAAATTATCATTTGAGTTGTTTTTTTCATACACTAAAACATCTTCATAGATTTTATTTATCAAATCTACATCTTCAAAATGTGTATTATTCATAAAATCTTCATCAACCAAAGGCAGACTATTTTTATCTATTAGCATATTCTCTCCTTAAAATTAAAATCTAATTTTACATAATAAATAAAAAAGAGGTGTTGATAAACATCAATTAAATCCCAGCTCCATTTTCAAAACTTCTTAATTTTCTAGTTCTAATTCCTAAAATATCACCTTTTTGAATCTTTTTATTACTAAATTCATAGTGTGGCATCTCAACTAAAACAACTCTTTTTTCATCATTTAAATATGTAAGTTCAACTTTTACAAAAGAACCAGCAAGTTGAATATATTTTATTTTTGCATGAATTATTGCTTCACTATCATTTATATCTACAATTTCCAATTCATGAGGACGAATAAGATACTTATTATCTGTTGTATCTTCTATATTAGCACCATCTTCTATCTCTCTTGCGTGAAATAGATTTACATTTCCTAAAAAGTTTATTACAAACTCATTTTTAGGATTATGAAATACTTCTTCAGGAGTTCCTATTTGCTCAATTTTCCCTTTGTTTATTACAACAATTCTATTTGCAACTTCAAGCGCTTCTTCTTGGTCATGAGTTACCAAAATAGTTGTAATTCCAAGCTCCTCTTGAAGCTCTTTTAACCATCTTCTTAAATCAGTTCGCACCTTTGCATCAAGCGCACCAAAAGGTTCATCAAGTAATAATACTTTTGGCTCAACTGCCAAAGCTCTTGCCAAAGCGACTCTTTGTCTCTGACCACCTGAAAGTTGCCAAGGAAATCTTGAAGCAAAGCCATCAAGTTGGATTAGTTTTAAAAGTTTCGTAACTTTCTCTTCTATCTCTTTGTTGCTAAGTCTTTGTTTTTTAGGTTTTACTCTAAGTCCAAAAGCTATATTTTCAAATACAGTCATATGCCTAAACAGTGCATAATGTTGGAATACAAATCCAATATCTCTATCTTTAATATCTTTTTTAGCAACATCAATATTGTTAAATAATATTTCACCTTTATCTATGCTATCAACCGTTTCAAGTCCTGCAATCATTCTTAAAAGTGTTGTTTTTCCACTTCCTGAAGGTCCTAAAAGTGCTAATAATTCACCTTCAACAATATCTAAATTGATATTTTCCAATGCTTTGAAATTTCCAAAATATTTTGTTAAATTTTTTACTTCTATTTTCATTTTTTATTTCCTGCTTTATTCTTCATTATCTAATTTTTTAATTTTTCTTTGTACTTTCCACTCTAAAATGTATTTTAAAACAAGAGTTAAAAGTGCTAATATCGCCAAAAGTGTTGAAACTGCAAAAGCTGCAACAAAGTTGTATTCGTTGTATAAAATCTCAACTTGTAGTGGCATTGTGTTTGTAACACCTTGAATATGCCCTGAAACAACAGAAACAGCTCCAAATTCACCCATTGCTCTTGCATTACATAAAATTACTCCATAAAGTAATCCCCATTTTATATTTGGTAAAGTAACTTTTAAAAATGTTTGAAAACCACTTGCACCCAAAAGAAGTGCAGCTTGTTCTTCATCATTTCCCATCTCTTGCATTAAAGGAATTAGCTCACGCGCCACAAATGGAAATGTTACAAATATAGTTGCAAGTACAATTCCAGGAACTGCAAAAATTATTTGAATATCGTTTTCTATTAAATAGTGTCCAAACCAACCTTGTGCTCCAAAAAGTAAAATATATACAAATCCAGAAATAACAGGACTTACAGCAAAAGGTAAATCAATTAAAGTTATTAAAAAACTTTTACCAAAAAAAGAGTATTTTGCTATTGCCCAAGATGCACAAATACCAAAAATAACATTTAGTGGTACTGCAATGGCTGCAGTTATAAATGTAAGTTTTATTGCACTTAATACATACTCATCATTAAAACTTAAAAAATATGCTTCATAACCTTTTCTAAATGCTTCTGCAAATATTGTAATCAAAGGAACTACAAGCATAATAAGCAAAAAAGCTACTGCTATAAAAATTAATGAATATTTTACTAATCTTGACTCTGTTTGTGAACTTTGTGAATTACTTATAGTTTTCATATTGCCTCCATTCCTTTTCTTCTTGAACTCCATCTTTGTAAAATATTAATTAAAAGTAACATTACAAAAGAGATTAAAAGCATCACAACTGCAATTGCTGTTGCTCCTGCAAAATCGTACTGTTCAAGCTTTGTAATAATCAAAAGTGTGCTAATCTCTGTTTTAAATGGCATATTTCCAGCTATAAAAACAACTGAACCATACTCACCCAAAGCTCTTGCAAATGAAAGTGCAAATCCTGTTAAAACTGCTGGAAAAATAGTAGGAAGTATCACTTTATAAAAAGTTTGCCATCTACTTGCTCCCAAACTTGCACTTGCTTCTTCTTGCTCAATTTGAATCTCCTCAAGTGCTGGTTGAACTGTTCTTACAACAAAAGGAAGCCCAATAAATATTAAAGCAATTGTAATTCCAATTGGTGTAAATACTATTTTAATTCCAAGTGGTTCTAAGTATTGTCCAAACCAACCAGAACTTGAATATAGTGTTGTAAGTGCAATACCTGAAACTGCTGTTGGAAGAGCAAAAGGTAAATCAACAATTGCATCAAAAACTCTTTTTCCAAAAAACTCATATCGAACCAAACACCAAGCAACAATAACTCCAAAAATTGTATTAATAAGAGCAGCTATTAGTGAAGTTACAAAAGTTAGTTTATAACTAGCAACTACTCTTGAATCTGTTGTCGCACTTATAAAAGCATCAAATCCCATACTAAAAGCTTCAGTAAAAAGTGCAATTAGTGGAATTAATACAATAATACTTAAATAAAATACCGTATATCCCATAGTCAAACCAAAACCAGGAATTGGTGAATTTGGTCTTTTTAATATTCCAAAATTTAATCTCATATAAACCCTTTTTATATAACATACACTAGATTAGTGAATGTTAAAATTAGACAAAAAAATAGATGATTAAATTAATCATCTATAAAATTGGTGAATTATAACTATTTCTTTTTTATTTGTCAAGAAAAAGGAAAAAGCTTGTTTATCCTTTTTACTTTTTTTTTAATTAAATCCCTATATCTCTACTTTTTACACTATCTTTTCCATAAAACTCTTTACTATTTGTATCATCTACAATTACTTTTGCAATACTATCTGTTAGCTTTGCAATCTCATTTGTTTGTGATGCAATTTGTGCATTTTGTTGAGTTTGTCTATCAAGATTATTTACAACATCATTAATTTGTTCAATTCCCAATAGTTGTTCTTTTGAAGAGTTTTGAATATCTGTAATCAAATTCATAGTGTGAGAAATATTTGAATTTAACTCTTTATATCCTTCAATCATACTATTTGCAATCTCTTTACCTTCATTTGCTTTTTTTGTAGCAAGTTCAACAATATCTTTAATCTCACGTGCCGCTTCAGCACTTCTACTTGCTAGATTTCTCACCTCTTGAGCTACAACTGCAAACCCTTTTCCAGCCTCACCTGCAGTTGCAGCTTCAACAGCAGCATTTAGTGAAAGAATATTTGTTTGGAATGCAATTTGATCAATTACACTTATAGCTTCATTTACTAAACTTACTTGAGTATTTATCTCATCCATTGCAACTGTTGTTTGATTTGCATATTTTTCACCAACAACTACTGATTTTGTAACATCATTTGATAATAGTGCCATTTTTGTAATATTTTCACTATTACTTCTAACAGTTGATGTAATCTCTTCAATAGCAGCTGCTGTCTCTTCTAAAGAAGCTGCTGCGCTATTTGAAGAACTATTCAATTTATTTACATTTTCAAGTAAAACATTTGAACTATCACCAAGAGTTAATCCATTTTTCTTATTCTCTATTAACATCGTTGTAATAGACTCACCCAAAGTATTAACACCATTTGCAAGTTTTAATAAATGTTCTTTTAAATCTTTTGTTGGAATTTTACTCAAATAGTTATATTTTGAATATTGCTCCAAAATATCAAGTACATTTTCAATATTATTCTCTAAATTATTTGCCATTTGATTTAAAACATTTTTTAATTGCAATAGTGCTGGATTTGATACTTCTATATTTATTCTTTGACATAAATCTCCATGTTCAAACTCACCTAAAACAGAAATTGTTTCACTTATCAATCTTCTATCTTCTTCAATTCCTAACCTAGTTTTTTCAATATTATCACTTAAAATTTTTGACATTCTTCCAAACTCATCTTTTGTATTTACATGTACAAAATCAATACTTTCTTTTTCCCTATTTAAATAAGCGAAAAATTCATCTAAATCTTTATTTATTATTAAAAGTGGTTCATTTACTGTTTTTTTGATAATAATATAACTTATTGCAAGTAAAGTAAATAATAGTGCTATTCCACCAAATATCGAATATTGTCTTAATGTGTAATTCAATGCAAGTAGATCATCAATATCAGAGCTAGTTACAATAACCATATTCCACTCTTCAAAAGTTGTAAAAGCAGATAATTTATCTATTACCTCTTTACCATCATTAAATTCATAAGCTATTACACCTTGCTTCTTAACCAACATCTCTCTTAAAGCCTCTTCTACATTTTTATCAAGTTCATTTAACTTTTTATTTTTTAAAGTTGGATGAATTGTTAAAGTTTCTGTTTTAGAGTCAATTGCATATAAATAACCTTTATCTCCAAACTTAATTCTCTCTAGTTTAGATTCTAAAATTTTATATAACTTGTCAAAATTATATGCTACAAATAAAATTCCAATTACCTCATTATCTTTAATAACTGGCTCATAAACTGTCATATATTTTTTTCCAAAAAGCTCAGCAATTCCTAAATATCTCTCTTTATTTGATATTTTTGAAAAAGCTTGGCTATCTTTTGCTAAAAATGTTCCAATTGCTCTTGAACCATCTTCTTTATACAAAGATGTTGCAATCCTAAAAAAACCATCATCTTGCTTTACAAATATTGTAGCAACAGCTCCTGTTGTTTGAGTAAACTTATCTATAATAGAGTTGTTATTATTTAAAATAACTCCATTTGAAGTTAAAGGTGATGTTTTAATACCATTTACATCTATTTTATTTGAATAGTCAATTTCAACATTGTTTAATTGAGAAGAAAGAACATTTGAAACTGAAAGTGCAGACTCTTTTATTGATTCATTCAGAACTTCAAAAGTAGCTTTTATATCTAAAACTCTATCTTGAAATGTAGTTTTAACATCTTTTGTTATAAAGTTTTTTACAACAATACTAATAGTTATCACAGCAAATACTAAAATTATTGTTACAGCTAAAGCTTGAAAAAATGAGACTTTCTTTATTACTGAATTCATAATACCCCACTAAATTATAATTTGAAGGACTATAGTAACAAAAAAAAATTAATTGGAAGATAGATATAAATATTTTTTATAATAAATATCTATAAATATTATAATTTGTTACTATTTTACATAATTATTTATATAAAATAAATTATTAAGTTTATTATAATTTTAACTCTTTAATATTTTTCGGAGCATCAAACAGATATCCTTGAAAATAATCAATTTCCAACTCTTTGCAAGTATCGTAAATATCTTTTGAAGATACAAACTCCGCAACAGTTTTCATACCAACCTTTTTTGCAAAAAATACAATTGATTCGACAACAGCTCTTGCACTAAGAGATCTGTTAATATCTTTTATAATAGAACCATCAAGTTTTACATAATCAGCTTGAAATTTAACCAAATATGAAAAATTTGAGTAACCTGTTCCAAAATCATCAATTGCAATTTTTACACCAAGACTTTTTACAATTTTTATAAAAGATACGACCTCTTCAATATTATCAATTCCTTCACTCTCGGTAATTTCAATAGTCAAAAAATCACCAATATCAAATTCACAAATTTTTTGAATAATAAAATCAACAATATCTTTTTCCAAAATATCAATAATTGATAAATTTATACTAAATCCAACATTTTTATTTTGAAAAAATTCAAAAGATTTTTGAATAACTTTTTTAGTAATCTCTGTATAAAGATTTATTTTTTTAGATCTATCTATAAAAAAATAAGGAGAAATTATCTCTCCTTTTGAGTCTTTCATTCGAACTAATATCTCATATTTTTTCTCAAATTGATTACTTATTGATTGTGCAAAAATCTCAAATTTATCTCTTTTTATTGCTTCAATAATTTCACTTTTCCAATATAAATCATCTTTTATAGAGTCTTGACTTAGGTTTAATACATCATCTTCTTCATTATCGTAAATCACTATATTTTGCTTTAAAACTCTTGTTTGTTTTAGTGCAAATTCAGCACAAAACAAAAGCTTTGAATAATTTATAGCAACTCCAGCTCTTAATGGAATATATACTTTATTTCCATCAATTTCAATTGCAGAGTATCCAAAGTACCAAATTGTTGCTTTTATTGTTTGAATAAATTTCTCTTTTAAAATATCACTATTTGTTGCAACAACAAAAATATCTGCACCCAAATAGTAAATTTGACTATTTTCAAATCTATCTTGAAGTCTTAAAGATATAATTTTTAATATTTTTTCTCCAAAATCATAACCATAGAAATGATTTATATTTCCAAAACCACTTATATCAAAAATAACTAGTTTATCAAAAATATTTTTTTCAAGATCGCTCAAAAACTCTTTTCTATTTGGCAATAAATTACTATTTGTACTTTGCATATTTAATCCTATAAATCATTTAACCAAGATGTAACTCCACCTTTCAAACTATAAAGTTCTGCTTTAAAACCAATGTTTTTAAGCTTTAAAATAGCCTCTTTACTCAACATTCCTATTTTACAAACTACTATAACTTTTTTTAAAGAGTCTATTTGATTAATATCATCTTCCAAGCTTTCAAAAGGTATATTTATAGAATCTTTTATGTTATTTAAATCAAAATCAATTTTAGGTCTCACATCAACTATTTGAATACTATCTTTTTTTGCTAATAAACTTTTAAACTCTTCAAGAGTTATCTCATCTACTTTTATATCTGTTTTCTCTTTTAATCCACAAAACTCTTCATAATCAATTAACTCTTTAATTGTTGCATTTTTACTACAAATTGGACAATTTTCATTTTTATTAAATTTCATATCACGAAACTGCATCTTTAAAGAGTCAAAACTTAAAAGTCTATTTTTTAAAGGTTCGCCAATTTTTAGAATTATTTTTATAAGCTCATTTGTTTGAATTGTTCCAATAATTCCAGGTAAAACTCCTAAAACTCCAGCTTCTGAACAACTAGGAACTAATCCAGCTTTTGGTGGATTTGGAAATAGACATCTATAACAAGCTCCACCATCATAATTAAAAACACTAACCTGCCCTTCAAATCTAAAAATAGAACCATAAACAAAAGGTTTTTTTAACATTACACAAGCATCGTTTATTAAATATCTTGTTGGAAAATTATCTGTTCCATCTATTACAATATCAAAATCTTTTATAATATTTAAAGCATTACTGCTAGTTAGTCTCTCATTAAAAGTAACTATTTTTGAGTTTGGATTTAATGCCTCTAATTTCTCTTTAGCAGATTGTACTTTACTCTTTTTTATATCATTTGTTGTGTGAATAATTTGTCTATGCAAATTAGACTCTTCAACTACATCAAAATCAACAAGCCCAATTGTTCCTACACCAGCTGCTGCTAAATATAGTAAAATTGGACTTCCTAAAGCTCCAGTTCCAACTGCTAAAACCTTTGAATTTTTAAGTTTTAATTGACCTTCAAGTCCAACTTGTGGAAGGATTAAATGTCTGCTATATCTACTTATCTCTTGTTCTGATAGTTTTTGCTCTTTTGTCACACTAAATCCTTCTTAAAATTCAGTTGTAAGAATATCACAAGAGATATTAGATTATCTTTTATTATCTATATATTAAATCAAATGTTCCGCCATCATCAAAATGAAGTTTTTGCGCATTTGCCCAACTTTTAAAAACATCATCTATTTTAATAAGCTCTAATTTTGGAAATATTTTTAGATACTCTTTATTTACCAATTCAGGCTTACTTGGTCTATAATAATTTTTAGCAGCCAACTCCTGAGCTTTTTGTGAATATAAATATTGTAAATACTCTGTTGAAACTGTATAGTTTAATCTTCTTTTAGCATTTGCATCTATAACCGTAACAGGTGGTTGGGCTAATATTGATATTGTTGGTACAACTATCTCAAACTCATCTCGTCCAAGTTCGTTTATTGCTAAAAATGCCTCATTTTCCCAAGCTAATAATACATCTCCTATTTTTCTTTGAACAAATGTATTTGTTGAACCTCTTGCTCCTGAATCTAAAACGGGTACATTTTTAAATAATCTTTTTACAAAATCTTTTGCCTTTTCATCAGCATCTTTATATTTTTGTGATTCAAAATCTATATATTCTAAATTTCCTAACTCTTTTTTAAGTCCATAAGCATAAGCTGCAAGATAGTTCCATCTTGCTCCTCCTGAAGTTTTAGGATTTGGAGTAATTACATCAACACCATCTTTTACTAAATCATCCCAATCTTTTATACCTTTTGGATTTCCTTTTCTAACTAAAAAAACAATAGTTGAAGTGTATGGAGATGAGTTATTTTCTAATCTTTTTTGCCAATCATTTGGTATTAAATATGCTTTTTGACTAATTGCATCTATATCATAAGCAAGTGCTAATGTAACAACATCTGCTTTTAATCCGTCAATTACAGCTCTTGCTTGTTTACCAGAACCTCCATGAGATTGTTTAACAACTACCTCTTGACCTGTTTTATTATTCCAATAAGTAGCAAACTCTTTATTGTACTCTTCATAAAACTCTCTTGTTGGATCATAAGATACATTTAATATCTCAACTCTTTTTTTTGCTTTTTCAGCATCTTTATCATATTCGAACTCTTTTGCAAAACCTGTTGTTGAAACTAATATTGCTGCTAAAACTATACTTTTAATATTTTTTGTTATTTTTATCATTTTATTCCCTTATAAAAATAAAACACACTAAATGTGTGAAATTTAAAGATTTAAAAAAATCCCACCTTTACTTAATCTTTATATACTTTTTATACATGTCGCACATCATTTTTTATTCCTTGAATTAGATTGTAGGTTTTATCTATCACCTACTAAATTGGTGAAATTATATATTCAAAATAAAAAAATGTCAAGATATTTTTTATTTTTTTTAAAATATTTTTGAGAAAGCCTATTTTTAGGGAATAAAGAATGCTAAAAGCTAAAGCTTTTAGCATATATTTATTTTATTTCAATAGATTTTTTAGTAATATCATCTTTTAATTTTGGAATCACAACCTCTAAAACACCATTGTCGCTTTTTGCTTCAATATTTTCAACATCAGCATTTTCTGGCAGTGTAAAACTTCTTGAAAATTTTCCAAAATATGTCTCAACTTTGTAATAATCTTCTTGTTTTATCTCATCTTTAGTTTTTCTTTCACCACTAATTGTAAGAATATTTTTGTTTATATCAACTTTTATATCCTCTTTTTTAACTCCAGGCAGATCAACATCTACATGATATGCAAACTCACCCTCTCTTGTATTTACAACAGGAACAAAGGCGTTTACTCCTTCATTTTTTGATACGGTATAAAAATCTTTCTCTAAATCTCTTAATTGTTTAAATGGGTCAAATTTTGTTAAAAACATCTTAATCTCCTTTATTTTTTATAAGCTTGATATATTTCGTATCAAACTGATAAAATTTTAGCAAATTTTTTAGCACTTGTCAAGAGTGAGTGCTAAATAATTTTTAAAGAGTATTTTCTTTTAAATTTAACATTAGCACTTTTATGGTTAGTTTGCTATATTCCCAATCCTCCGACAAACTCTTCCTTTAAAATATCATCTTTTGTAACAGGAGTTTGACCAAGGCATGAAGAAATTGTTGTTCTATCCAAAATTTGTGCTGTGAGATTTCTTATATTTAAAAATACTCTTCTAAAATAACATTTTCCTTCTTGACTACAAGGTTCATAATTTGATACAGAAACGCAAGAGATCATAGAAATCATCCCTTCAAAATGACGAATAATTTCACCAAGCGTTATTTCACTTGAGTTTTTAGCTAAAACATATCCACCATAACGCCCTGGAATACTCTTTACCCATCCAGCTTTATTCATCTCAAGCATAATATTTTCTAAAAATCTTCTTGGAACATCTGTATATTCTGATAACTCTCTAATTGAGATTAAATTATCTGCCTCTGCTATCGCAAAAAGCGCTCTTAGCGCATAATCTGTTTTTTTTGATACTTTCATTTATCACCTACCTAATAGATAAATTATATTTGATTTTTATTTTTGTGTCAATACAAAAAAAGGGAAAGAGGTAAATCCTCTCTCCCCTCTATTTAAATAAATTAAATTTATTTTATTATGAGTTTTTCTCTTTTTTCTCAACATTTTGCTAAAGCAAAAGTTTCGCTTAAAAGAAAAGAATTAAGAATTCTTTTCTTTTTTTGCTGTTCGTTTTCTAACTGTTGGATCAAGCTCTCTTTTTCTAATTCTAATAGAAATAGGAGTAACTTCAACAGCTTCGTCCTCTTCAATCCACTCTAAAGCATTTTCTAAAGACATAGTTTTTGGTGGGACTAATCTAATAGCTTCATCAGCACCACTTGACCTTACATTTGATTGTTGTTTTCCTTTAATAGGATTAACATCTAAATCATTATCTTTAGCATGTTGTCCAACAACCATTCCAATATAAACTTTATCTTGAGGTTTTATAAACATAACACCTCTATCTTGTAAATTAAAGATTGAGTATGCAAGAGCCTCTCCATTTTCCATAGATACAAGCGCTCCATATTTTCTGCTCTCAACTGTTCCACTATGTGGTCTAAACTCTAAGAATGAGTGATTCATAACACCCTCTCCTCTAGTTTCTGTTAAAAACTCTGTTCTAATACCAATTAATCCACGTGCAGGAATTTCAAACTCTAATCTTGTAAATCCAATACCCATTGGAACCATATTTGTCATTACAGCTTTTCTTTTCCCAAGTTTTTCAATAATTGCTCCACTAAATTCATCTGGAGTATCAATTACTAAATGTTCAAATGGCTCCATTTTGATACCATTCTCTTCTTTTATAATAACTTCTGGTCTTCCAATACAGAACTCAAAACCTTCTCTTCTCATATTTTCAGCCAAAATAGTAATTTGAAGTTCACCTCTTCCGTTTACCTTAAATTTACCCTCACCAATTTGCTCATAACTCATAGCAATATTAGTATTCATCTCAGCTTTTAATCTCTCATCTATTTTATTCGAAGTTATATATTTACCTTCAGTTCCAGCAAGAGGAGAGTCATTTACAGAGAATGTTACGCTTAAAGTTGGTTGCTCAATATGCATAGGATCAAGTGGCATTGGATTTGTTGGATCACAAAGCGAATCTCCAACATCAATAGTTTCAAATCCAGCAACAGCAACAATATCACCAGCACCTGCTGTTTTGATATCTATTCTATCTAAACCTTTAAATCCAATAAGTTTAGTTACTCTTCCTTTGATTTTTTCACCATCAGCTTTAACTAAAAGTACAGTTTCACCTTGAGAGATAGTTCCATTAAAAATTCTAGCGATTCCTATTTTTCCAATAAAGTTATCATAATCAAGAGTAAATACTTGAAGTTGAAGACCATTTTCATCGCTTCCTTTTGGTTTTGGAACCTCTTTTAAAATAGTTTCATATAGTGGTTTAAAATCCATATTATCATCTGTTGGATTATATCTTGCAAATCCACTTCTAGCAGCTGCATAAATTACAGGGAAATCTAATTGCTCCTCTGTTGCATCCATCTGTGCAAATAGGTCAAACACCTCATCAACAACTCTATCAGGTTCAGCTGCTGGTTTATCAATTTTGTTTACAACAACGATTGGTCTATGTCCTAAAGATAATGCTTTTTTAACAACAAACTTTGTTTGTGGCATAACACCCTCTTGTGCATCAACAAGAAGTAAAACAGAATCAACCATTTTTAAAACCCTCTCAACTTCTCCACCAAAATCGGCGTGTCCTGGAGTATCTATAATGTTAATTCTTACACCCTCATAATCAATTGCTGTGTTTTTTGAAAGAATTGTAATACCTCTTTCCTTTTCAATTGCATTACTATCCATAACTCTTTCATCTACACTTTGATGCGCTGAAAATGTACCACTTTGTTTTAACAACTCATCAACTGTTGTTGTTTTCCCGTGGTCAACGTGAGCAATAACTGCTATATTTCTAATGTCTCTCATTTTTCTTCTTTATATAAAATTTCGTGCGGATTTTATCCAAAAAAAACTTAAAAGCTTATTATAGCTTAAAATATGGTTAAATAAAAGATAAATAATAGTAAAATATTTTTTACTTTTTTATATTAAATTAATCTTATTTTGTTAATATTCGCAAATTATAGGTTTGCGGTGCAAACAGACAACTTGAAACTCTTTTTTTACTTACTCAAGAATGTCAATCAAAAATATTTTTCATTGTCAAAGGACTTTTATGGAGTTTTTACTAAATTTTAGAAAAACCCTTTCAAGATTTTGGTCACCAATTCCAGCAGTTATTGCACTTGGAGTTTTGAGTGCTTACTATTTTGGAATAACAGGAACTTACTGGGCTGTTACAGGTGAATTTACTAGATGGGGTGGTCACTTTTTACAACTATTTGGAGTTGATGTTTCAACTTGGGGCTATTATAAGCTTATGAGTATTGAAGGAAATATCTTTACAAGAGTTGATGGTGTTATGATTATTGGTATGTTTGCTGGATGTATAGCAGCTGCTTTTTGGGGAAACAATGTAAAGTTTAGATTACCTCTAAACAATATTAGAATTTATCAAGCACTAATTGGTGGAATAATTGCGGGATTTGGAGCAAGACTTGGAATGGGTTGTAATTTGGCTAGTTTTTTTACAGGAATTCCTCAATTTAGTTTTCACGCTTGGGTATTTACAGCATTTATGATGGTTGGTGTATATTTTGGTGTAAAAGTTGCTCTTAGCCCTTTTTTTCAATCAAAAATAAAGATGCAAAAAGTATCTTGTGCAAAACCACTTGAGCACAATGAAGAGAAAGTTAAAAATTTCTTTACTCTTGGAACATTTGCATTTATAGCAATTATGCTTTGGGCTTTATATTTAATTTTTGTTGCAAATAGCTCTAAACTTGGAATGGCAATGCTTTTTGGTGCTGCTTTTGGACTTATTATTGCAAAGGCACAAATCTGTTTTACATCTGCATTTAGAGATATTTTTACAACAGGAAGAAGTGAGTTGGCAATTGCAATTATTATTGGTATGGCTGTTGCAACTTTGGGTGTATTTACATATTTAAATATGGGTGCTGCTCCAAAGATTTTCTGGACAGGACCAAATGTTGTTATTGGTGGATTACTTTTTGGATTTGGAATTGTAATTGCAGGTGGTTGTGAGTGTGGTTGGATGTATAGAGCTGTTGAAGGACAAGTTCATTTTTGGATTGTTGGAGTTGGAAATATTATTGGTGCAACTTTACTTGCATTTGTTTGGGATGATATATCTGAACCTTTAGCAACTTCTTGGCCAAAAATAAATCTACTTGAAAGTTTTGGACAATATGGTGGACTTGTAGCGAACTATGGATTACTATTTTTGTTTTTTATAGTAATTTTAGTTTTAGAGAAAAAATATTTAAGAAAATCAAGAAATAGATAAGGATAGATTTATGGAAAATAAAGAGATAGTTCCAGATTATAGAATAGATATGCAAGGTGAGCCTTGTCCATATCCAGCAATAAACACTCTTGAGGCAATGAAAGAGTTAAATGATGGTGAGATTTTAGAGATAATTAGTGATTGTCCACAAAGTATAAACAATATTCCAGTTGATGCAAAAAATCATGGATATAAAGTTTTATTAATAGATAGCGATGGACCAACTATTAGATATATTCTTCAAAAATAAAAGTAGCATTTTGCTACTTTTAAATCTTGACACTTTCTTGACAAATTATTAATGCTATATTAATTTTACTCTCATAATATTTCTTCATTCGTAAATTAGGAACGACATGAAGACAATTTCTCAAACAAAACTTATAATATTTAGCTCAATATTCTTTACAATATTTTATAACTTCAAATGTTTTAAAGAACTTTTTGCCACTTACGGTTTTAGTGGTTTAAACAGTCTCTATTTTCTATCAACTACAATTTTATTGATATCTTTGATAACTCTTTTAATAACTCTTTTTAGCTCAAAATATACAACAAAAGCAATTTTGATAACTCTTTTTGCAATTTCAGCATTTACAGCTTATTTTATGGATACTTACGGTGTTGTAATTGACTCTGAAATGCTTAGAAATAGTATGCAAACTGATTTAAAAGAGTCAAAAGATTTACTTAGCTTTAAACTATTTTTATATATTTTATTTCTTGCTATTATCCCAATATTTTATATTTCAAAACTTCAAATAGTTTATAAACCTATAAAGCAAGAGGTATTATCAAAAATAAAAACTATAATTTTAGCTCTTTTAATAATTATTACAATACTTTTTTCTTTTAGTAAGTTTTATACATCATTTTTTAGAGAACATAAAGTTTTAAGATACAATGTAAATCCTATTTATTGGCTATATAGTGTAGGAAACTATATTCACAAAACTTTTGATACAGCTATTTTAACAATAAAACAAATAGGTCAAGATTCTAAAGTAGTTGAACCAAAAAATGAACCAAAAGAGCTAATTATATTAGTTGTAGGAGAGACAGCAAGAGCCGATAGATTCTCAATAAATGGTTACCATAAAGAGACAAATCCACTATTAAAGCAAGAAGATATTATAAATTTTCCAAATATGATTTCATGTGGAACTTCAACAGCTTTATCTGTTCCTTGTATGTTCTCAATATATGAAAAAAGCAGTTATAGTTATAAAAAAGGTATATCAACTTACAATGTATTAGATGTACTTAAAAATACACAAGATATAGCTATTTTATGGAGAGATAATAACTCTGATTCAAAAGGAGTTGCACTTAGAGTTGATTATGAAGATTTTAAAACTTCTAAAACAAACCCTATTTGCGATGAAGAGTGTAGAGATGAGGGAATGCTTGTTGGACTTGAAAATTATATTGAAAAAAACAAAAACAAAGATATATTAATTATTCTTCATCAAATGGGAAATCATGGACCTGCCTATTATAAAAGATATCCAAAAGATTTTGAAAAATTCACTCCTGTTTGTAAAACAAATCAATTAGAAAACTGCTCTGAAGATGAGATAAATAATGCTTACGATAATGCAATTTTATATACAGACTATTTTTTATCAAAATCAATTAATTTTCTAAAAAAATATAACGAAAGCCATGAAACAGCTTTGGTTTATATATCAGATCATGGAGAGAGTTTGGGTGAGAATGGTATCTATCTTCATGGAATGCCTTATGCCTTTGCTCCAAAAGAGCAGATAAATGTAGCATCTTTTATTTGGTTAGGAGATGGTGCTATGGAACATGAATATGATAAAACAAAATTAAAATCATATAAAGATGAAAAGTTTTCTCACGATAATCTATTTCATACACTTTTAGGACTTTTTGAAATAAAAAGCGAGGTATATAAAAAAGAGATGGATATTTTAAGTGATGTAAGAAAAGCTGAATAATCAAACAAATTTAAATTTGTAAAGAAATTGTCAAGTAAAAAAACATAATATATTGAAACTATTTATCTACAATTCTAAATATAAAAAAATATTTAGGAGCAAATTATGAAAAATTTTCTATTTTTAGTATTAATTTCGACTTTAAGTTTTAGTGCTACAGTTGATGATTTTTTAAACTCTTTAAAACAAGAGGTTTTAAAAACAGATTCATCTTTTAGAGATTTTGATTTTAAAAGAGGTGAAGAGATATTTTTATCAAAACATATTGGGAAGAAAGGTGAGTTAATCTCTTGTGAATCTTGTCATGGTACAAATTTACATGAAGAAAATCAAAACTATTTTACAGGTAAACAAATAGATGCTCTATCTCCAAAAGCAAATCCAAAAAGATTTACAGATAAAAAAGAGATTGAGAAATGGTTAAAAAGAAACTTCAATGATGTTTATAATCGTGAAGGAACAGCACTTGAAAAAGGTGATGTAATAACTTACATCATAAATAAATAATAAGGAGAGAAAATGAAAAAAATAGCTCTTTTAAGTTTGGCTACTTGCTGTTTATTTGCTGGAAAAATGGATGTAACTATTAAACCAGTTGACAATACAATTTATGAAAAAGAGTGTGGTAGTTGCCACTTTGCATATCCAGCTGGATTATTATCAAGTAGTTCTTGGAATAAAATGATGTCAAATTTAGATAACCACTTTGGAGATGATGCAACTGTAGATAAAGAGACTTTTCAAACATTAGTTAGCTATTTAAATGAAAATAGTGCTGAAAAAAGTATGAATTATAAAAGAAGTAGAAAAATAGTTGAGAATTTAAATGGATCTATTCCTGACTCTATTTCAAAAATGCCTTATATGAAAAGAAAGCATGAAGATATAAAAGAGCATTTAATAACTCAAAAAGAGGTTAAAGGTATGTTTAATTGTACAGCTTGTCATCAAAATGCAAAAAAAGGTATATTTAGTGACGATGATGTAAATATTCCAAATTATGGAAAATGGGAAGATTAATATGAAAAAATCATATATATGGTCACTACCAACAAGAGTTTTTCATCTCTTGTTTGCTTTGTTTATTCTAATTGCTTTTTTAACAGATGATGATGAATTTTTAAGATTTCATGCAATTGCTGGTTACTCTATTCTAATTTTATTATTTTTTAGAATTTATTGGGGATATTTTGGTCCAAAATACTCTTTATTTAAAGATTTTCCAGCAAATAAAAATGAAACTAAAGAGTTTTTAAAAAATATTTTTAGTGGTTCTTTTAAAAATGAGCAAAAATACATAGGTCACAATCCATTAGCATCTTATGTAATGATAGCTATGTTAATTGTTACTTTTATTGTAATTGTTACAGGTGTATTAGCTTATGGAATACAAGATGGAAAAGGAGTAGCATCTTTTTTAAATGACTCTTTTTTTAAAAAAATGAAACTTTTTAAAGAGATTCATGAATTCTTTGCAAATTTTCTTATCTTTTTAATTGTTATGCACTTAGTTGGAATTGCCTTTGATAGAGTGTTTCATAAAAAGTACGAAACTCTAAACTCTATAGCAACTGGATATAAAATGACTGATGAAGATGAGAGTATAAAACTATCAATTTTTCAAAAAATATTTGCAATTGTTATGTTTATAGCTTTTTTAGCTTTTTTGATTTTTAATCTTTATAAACCAAATAATGCTTTAGTTGCTTCAAAATTTGAACCAATTGATTATAAAACACAAAATTTAGCTTTTGTAAATGAGTGTGGAAGTTGTCACACCCTTTATCCTCCAAATCTTTTACCTAAAAAATCTTGGGTTTTAATAATGAGTGATTTAGAAAATCATTTTGGTGATGATGCAAGTTTAGATGAAGATGTAAATAAAAATATTTTAACTTTTTTAGTAAACAATAGTGCAGAAACTTCAACTAATAAAGCTAGTTGGAATTTTCTAAATTCAATAGGCGATAAAGATATAATTGCTTTAACAAAAACATCTTATTGGGAAAGAAAACACAAAAAAATTCCAAAAGAGGTCTTTAAAAATGAAAAGGTAAAAAGTGTTGCAAACTGTAAAGCTTGCCATAGTGATATTGAAAAAGGGTTGATTGAATATGAAAATATTAAAGATATTTCTGATTTTATTTAGTATATTTTTGTTTTTAAATGGTGATGATGATTACAAAAAATATAAGCACTCTTATAAAAATTTAGATTATTTAAATTTAGATGAGAAGCAAGTAAAAGCTATAAAAAATATTCTTTTAGATCTAAAAGATGAGTATAAAGATTTTTATGAATTTAAAGATGATATTGAAGATGATATTGAAGATTTAATAGAAGAGTCAAATTTTGATGAGAATTTATATATTCAAAAAAGTATGGAAATTAAAAAAAAGGCTACAATTTTAGAAGCTAAAAGAATAAAAAAGATATTAGAGATTTTAAATGAAGAGCAAAGAGATGAATTTGCAGATCATTTCAAGGAGTGGATAATTGAATAAAAAGGTTTTGTTGGTTGAAGATGATTTACAAATGCAATCTTTGATAGTTGATTATCTAAAAGATTATGGATTTATTGTTACTGCTTTTGATAATCCAAAAGATGTTTTAGAAGATTTTAAAATAAACAATGACTACTCTATTATAATTTTAGATTTAATGCTTCCATTTATGGATGGATTTGATCTGTTTAATAAGCTAAAAGAGATTAAAAATATACCTATAATTATCTCAACTGCAAGAGGTGATATAGGAAACAAAATACATGGATTTGAGCTTGGAGCTGATGATTATTTGGCAAAACCCTATGAACCAAGAGAGTTGGTTTTAAGAATAGAGTCTATTTTAAAAAGAAATTCAACTAAATCTTTTAAAGTTGGTGATTTTACAATAGATAAAGATAGCAGAACTATTTTAATTGATAATTATGCAATTGACTTCACAAAAATAGAGTTTGAAATTTTTATATATTTAGTTGAAAATCAAAACAAAATATCCTCAAGAGAGCAGATTTTAAATTCTACTTCTTTGGATTTGGATACAAGAAATAGAACTATTGATATGCATATTTCAAATATTAGAGCAAAAATTGGTGATGATTCAAAAAACCCTAAATATATAAAATCTATTTGGGGAATTGGTTATAAGTTTGTAGGTTAATATGTCGATTTTTAAAAAATTAACTATCCTTTTTATTTTAAGTTTTATTCTTATGAGCATAATTGGAGTATGGATTGATAATATAAACTCAAAGAAAATAGATAATTTTGCTAAAGAGAAGTATTTAAAGATAATTGATGATATTTTTAGAAATATAGAGAATAAAAGCTATGTAAATTCTTTGGTAGAAAAGAACAGTTTACAAATAGTAAAAAATTTAGATGAAAATAACTTAGAAGTTATTTACTCTTTAGATTCAACATTTGGAAATATTTCAATACTAAAATATAAATCATCAAATATCTATATTCTAAAAATAAAATATTTGGATGAAATACATATTTTCAAAGCTTTAGATGAAGAGAGTTTAAGCGATAAAACTATTTTAAATATCTTAGTATTTATAGATGTTTTCGCACTTTTATTAATGTTTTTATTTATAATCAAACTTTTAAGTCCTCTAAAAACAATAACAAAAGATATAAAATCTTTTGCAAATGGTAATTTATCAACAAGAATAGATATAAAAACAGATGATGAGATAGGAACTTTAGCATCTAATTTTAACTCTATGGCAAGTTCACTTGAAAACTCTATAAAAACAAGAGAAGCTCTACTTCGTGATATTGGACATGAGCTAAGAACCCCAATAGCAAAAGGAAAATTTGCAATAGAAAAAATTGATGATTTTTCTCAAAAAGAGCTACTTAAAAAGATTTTTAATGATTTAGAAAAACTCACAAATGAACTAATAGAGCTTGAAAAACTAAATATTACAAACTTAGATATAAAAATATTTAGTGCAGAAACTTTAGTCTTAG
Source organism: Aliarcobacter skirrowii CCUG 10374 (assembly GCF_003544835.1). NCBI lineage: Bacteria > Pseudomonadati > Campylobacterota > Epsilonproteobacteria > Campylobacterales > Arcobacteraceae > Aliarcobacter > Aliarcobacter skirrowii. The sequence goes on from NZ_CP032099.1 coordinate 1,964,219, forward strand.
AATCTTTGGGGAAATTATATTTAGAAGATGAATCGAAAATCAAAATAGATATTTATGAAGATTTTAAAATAGAAGCTGATTTAGACTATCTATCTATTGCACTTAAAAATCTTATTGATAACGCTTTAAAATATGCTATCTCTTTTCCAATTATTATAAAAGTAGATAAAAATGAGATATCTATTTCAAATAGTGGTGAAAAACTATCAAAAGAGTTTGAATACTACTTAAAACCTTTTACTCAAGAGCTTATTCAAAGAGATGGTTTTGGCTTAGGTTTAAGTATTGTCAAAAAGATTATTGATAAACACAATTTTAAACTTATCTATAAATATGAAAACAACTTTAATATTTTTAAAATTATTTTCAAATGAACTATTTATATCAAATCAAAAATCTTATATTAAAATTAAAGGAATATTTTTATGAAACTTGTTAGAGAACTTTTAAAAGTTTATCTTATTTTTGCAGCTGTTTTTTTTATTGGAAGGTTACTATTTTTTATAATTTTTTATGAAAGATTTGCTGAAATACCTTTTTTTGAAGCACTTTTCACATTTATTTATGGTATTCGTATGGATACTATTGTTATATCTGTTATATTAGTTATTCCAACAATAATTTTGACTCTATCTCCTAAATTATTCTCAAAATTTATTTCAAAACTTTTAAATATCTATATCTTAGCTTTTTTAGTTTTTGCTATTTTTATTGAGTGTGCTTCCTTTCCATTTTTTCTACAATATGATTTAAAACCAAACTACCTATTTTTAGAGTATTTGGAGTATCCAAAAGAGGTTAGCTCTTTAATGTTTAAAGATTATAAATTAGATTTATTTTTAGCATCTGTTTTAATTTTAATAACTATTAAAATATTTACAAAATATAAATTCTTAAATTTTGAATCTGTTGTTGAACAAAATTATTTATCAAGAGTTTTAATTCTTTTGCCAATTCTATTAATTCTATTTTTAGGAATTCGTTCATCTTATGGTCACAGACCTGTAAATATCTCTGATGCTTTATATAGTACAAATAGAGTATTAAATGAAGTAACAAAAAACTCTATCCATTCAATAGCTTACGCTTACTACTCTTATAAAAGAAGTGAAGGAAATGTATCAAAATATGGGAAAATGGATATAAAAGAGGCATACAAAATCGCATCTTCTGCTTTAGGAATAGAGTATAAAGATGATAAAAGACCATTTTATAGAGAGGTAAAATCTCATATAAAAAGTGAAAAAAAGAAAAATCTTGTAATTATAATTGAAGAGAGCATGGGTGCGCAATTTACAGGTTTTATAGGAAATAATACTCTAACTCCAAATCTTGATAAATTAGCAAATGAGTATATTAGTTTTACAAATTTATACTCAAACGGAACAAGAAGTGTAAGAGGACTTGCAGCACTTACAAGTGGAACTTTACCAATTCATGGAAATGAGGTAATAAAAAGAAATAAAACTCAAAGTGACTATTTTACAGTTGCAAATTTACTAAAACCTTATGGATATAAATCTAGTTTTATATATGGTGGAGAGGCTAGATTTGATAATATGAGAAGTTGGTATTTAGGAAATGGTTTTGATATAGTAATTGAAGAAAAAGATTATGAAAATCCAATTTTTGCTAGTACTTGGGGAGTTAGCGATGAAGATTTAGTAATAAAAGCAAATGAAACATTTGTAAATCACTCAAAGGCAAATGAGAACTTTGTAAGTGTTATTTTTAGCTCATCAAACCATACGCCTTTTGAGCTTCCTGATGGAAAAATCGAATTTGAAAAAAATGTACCAAAACAAAGCGTTGAAAATGCTATAAAATATGCTGATTTTACAATAGGAAGATTTTTTAATTTAGCAAAAAAAGAGAGTTATTTTAAAAATACAGTTTTTATTGTTGCATCTGATCATAATGTTAGAGTTTATGGAGATCAAGTAGTTCCAATAGATATGTTTCAAATTCCAGCGGTAATTGTTAGTCAAGATATTAAATCTTTAGTTTACAGCAAATTAAGTTCACAAGCTGATGTTTTAGCTACTGCTTTGGATTTAATAGGAGTTGATTTATCTTACCCAATACTTGGAAACTCTATTTTTAAAGATAATAAAAAAGAGATAAACTTAATGCTTTTTGATGAGACTTATGCATATAGAAAAGGTAATAAAGTTGCTATTTTAATTCCTAATATGGATATTAAAACATATTTATATGAAAATAAAAAATTAATAGAAGTGGAAGAGGATTTAACTTTAGAGCAAGAAGCCTTAGCTTTGATTTACATTTTAGATGATATGTACAAAAATAGAAGTTATAGATAAAGAGGTGATTTTTAATCACTTCTTTAAGCATAAGATATTTTTTAGTATAATTGCCTTCAATTTTTTACAAAAGGGATGAGATGATAAATTTAATAAACAAAAAAGAGAATATTTTTGATGATGATATCGCTTTTGTAGAGAATTGGGATTTTAGCACTGCTAATTTAAATGAAAAAAATAGAATTCAAGCTATAACTCAAGTTGCAAGTATTTGTTACCAAAACCCAAAAGCACTTGGAAATGAGAGTCTGTACAATAGACTTATGGCAGAGAGTATGGGGTTACCAAGTTCTAGTTTTGAGTTTGTTCCAGTGCTACTTGATTATGAAAATCCAAAACACCAAGAGATATTAAAATTGGAGTATTCAAACTCTAAAAAATTTGGGGAACAACTTGATGATAAATATCTTCTTACAAACTATAGAGCACTTGTTTACGATTATGAAAACCTGCAAGAGGAGTTTAGTTTTGATATTAGAACTATTTTTAATACTCAAGAAGAGTGTAAAATTATAAAAGATTACTTCAAAGTATTTCTATATAAAGTTGATTTGCCTACAAGAAGTCAAATGGTAAGACACAGAGTAAGTTGGCAAGAGCTTTCAAGAAGATATGTAAGTGCAAAAAGAGTGCCTTTTGAGTTTTATATTAGTGAAAAACTAAAACATAATCCAAAAGTTAAAGCTCTTGTAAAGCAGAGTGAAGAGTTATATTTTGAACTATTAGATGCTGGAGTTAAACCTCAAGAAGCTAGACGTGTAATTCCTCAAATGGCTTATACTCAAATTTGGGGTGCATTTATGCCAAAGCAGCTTGATAACTACTTTAAGCTAAGACTTGATGAGACTGCTCAATGGGAGATTAGACAAACTGCTATTGCTATGCAAGAGCTTATCAAATGAGCGCTTTAGAGATTGCTGATATTATAGGTATTATCTCTTTTGCTCTTAGTGGTTTTTTAATAGCAGTTCACTGTAAACTTGATATTTTAGGAGTTTTTATATCTGCTTTTTTAACTGCCTTTGGTGGTGGAATGACAAGAGATGTTTTAGCAGATAGAACTCCTTATGTTTTTACTTCAAACCTTCCTCTTAGTTTAGTAATTGCAACAGTTTTAATAGCAATGCTTTTTAAACTTCACAAAATTACAAATCTTGAAGGAAAATGGGCATTTGTAATCTCTGATGCAATCGGACTTTCATCATTTGCAATAACAGGTGCAATAATTGCTATTGAGAGTGGTTTTAACTTCTTAAGTGCTGTAATGCTTGCATTTATAACAGCAGTTGGTGGTGGAACTATTAGAGATGTTTTAATAAATAGAATGCCTTTTATTTTAGTATCTGAGTTTTATGCAACAGTTGCACTCATTATTGGAAGTGTTGTTTATATTTTAGATGCATTTGAACTTAGAAATATATTCTCTTTAATTATTGTATTTATATTTGGAGTTGCTTTAAGAGTTCTTGCATACTATAAAAAGTGGCATTTACCAACTTTATCAAAAGAAAATTAATTTTCCATTTACTTTTTAAAGCTAGAATCTCGAAAAATTTTTAAAGGAAAAAATATGTTTAAAAAAATAGTTCTAGCTACACTTTTAGCTTTAGGATTAAATGCGGCTTCACTAAATATTGATAGCTCAATTGTTGATATAAAAATCAAAGATCAATTTGATAAAGTTCACACTTTAAATTCAGATGTAAAAACTATTCTTTTTGCAAGTGATAAAGGTACAAGTGATATGTTAAGAGACTATCTTTTACCTCTAAGTGAGAAAGAGAATGTTTTAGAGAAAAATGGTGCTGTTTATGTTGCTGATATTTCAGGAATGCCAAGTTTAATCTCTAAATTTATAGCTTTACCAAAAATGAAAAAATACCCATTTTCAATTCTACTATTAGATGATTCAAATAAAGAAAACTTTGTAAAAGAGGATGGAAAAATTATAGTTTATAGTTTAGAAAATGGAAAAGTTGTAAAAATAGATAAAATCTCTACAAAAGAAGAGTTAGCAAATATTATAAAATAAATATTAGAGGAGTTTTATCTCTCCTCTAAAACCCTCTTAAATGCTTCTACAATAGCAATTTTTTCTAGCTCTTTTATTCTATTTTCCAAAGTTTGCGCCGTTTCATTTTCATCTAATAAAAGCTCTTTTATTAAAATTTTTTCACCCTCATCATAATTCTCATTTACATAATGAATTGTAACACCTGATTTTTTCTCACCATTTTTTACAACAGCTTCATGAACAAAATGTCCATACATTCCAGCTCCTCCATAAATTGATGGTAAAATTGCTGGATGAGTATTTATAATTTTGTTTTCAAATGTTTTAAGCATATTATCTTCAATTTTTTTCATGAAACCTGATAAAAATATATAATCACACCCATAATCTTTTAAAATATTAGTTATTTTTAAATCCAAATTCTCATTTGGAAAAAGTTTTGAATTTATAATAAAACTATCAATTTCATACTTTTTTGCCTTTTCTAAAACTCCTGCACTACTATTATTTGTAATTATTACAACAACTTTCGCATCTAAAATTTTATCTTCAATCGCTTTTTGAATTGTCTCAAAACCACTTCCATTATAAGATGCCAAAATTCCTATTTTTTTCATAAATTTCTATCCTTTTATTCTTTGAGAGTGTGTTAATGCAATTGCAATTGCATCTGTTATATCAAGAGGTTTTATCTCTTTTTTTATTCCTAAAAGTCGCTTAACCATAAAAGATACTTGCTCTTTTGTAGCTTTTCCATTTCCCGTAACTGCTTGTTTTACTTGAAGAGGTGTATATTCAGAAAAATTTCCAAAATTTTGAAGTATTTTTAGACTAATTGCACCTCTAAATTGAGCAAGTTTAATAACAGTTTTTGGATTAAAAGCATAAAACATATCTTCAATAGATACTTCATCAATTTTATGATTTTTAAATATCAAATCAATCCCTTCTGTCATCTCTACAATTTGCTCTTGCAAAACTGTAGTTTTTATTTTAATAAGTCCTGCTTCTATTAATTTTAAATCTCTTCCAATTTTTTCAATAACTGCATATCCACAATTTTTAGTACCTGGATCTATTCCTAAAATTTTCAATATTCACTCTTTTCACAATAATCTATTCACATTAAAAAAAGTGATTATATCGTAAAAAATTGAAAGATTTAAAAAACTATTCACATCTTTATTCACAAAATATTCTATAAATTCTATATTATAATCGATAATAAAGCTTATTTATAAAAAAATAAGATATAATAAGTGTTTAATTAAATCAATAAATTAGGCGTAA